>NZ_JBFAEO010000041.1:0-79782 GCF_040642015.1 Actinosynnema sp. NPDC020468 | reverse complement strand
GCCCGGTTTCAGCAGGGTGGTGATGGCCTTGTCCTGGAGGCGGACGGCCACCGACGTCCTGGTGGGGTTGGGTGGGGTCAGGCGGGTGGTTCCGCGGTGGGCGGTCAGAGCCGCTGCCACAGGGACGGGGTGGTCGGGGGTTCCCAACCGGTCAACGCGGTGTGGCCCTGGAGGCAGCGGTAGGACGCGCCGCCGTAGGTCACCTGGGTGCCCGTCGCGTACGCGGTGCCCGCGGTCCACGCGCCACCCGACGGGGGAGTCGTGGTCGTCGTAGTGGTCGTGGTGGTGGTGCTCGTCGTCGGCGGCGTGGTCGTCGTCGGACGAGTCGTCGTGGTGGTCGGCGTGGTGGTGGTCGTCGGGTCGCCACCGGGGCCGACCTGGAGGTCGACGCACGAGTAGAACGCCATCGCGGTGTCGGCGATGTTCCACACCGCGAGGACCTTGATGCGGCCCGTGCGGCCGCCCAGGCTCACGTCGTGCTTGACGGTCGCGCCGGGCACCTTGCCCTTGTCGTTGAACTCGGCGATCTTCGTGCCACCGACGAAGTACTGCCACGTGGTGGTGGCGTGCCGTGCCTCGATGACCCAGTTGAACGAGACGTTGTCGGTGACCGACGCGGCCGGCCACGCCTTGCTCTCGTCGCTGAGCGGGGCCCAGCGGGCGTCACCGCCGTGACAGTTCGTCAGGCCCTTGGGCCCTTCGACGCTGGCCGGCTCGTAGATGATGTCGCCGCAGTTCTTGACCTTGCCGGAGGCGCAGTTCGCCTGGCGGCTGGGCGGTGAGCTGATGTAGCCGTGCGCACTGGCCGTCCCGGCCGCCATCACGACGATGAACGGCGCGATGGCGGTGCCGGCGAGAAGTACCGCGAGTTTCCGTCGCAAACCCATTGTCCAGCTCCTTCGCAGGGAACCCGAGGTTTCCCTGGGCACGATCCGAATCCCCGGCGGCGGGATTGTCAGGCGGGTGACAGCACGCAGGGGTACTGGCACTCACCGTGACGTGGTCTAGACCATAATCGTCAACGTCGCCCCGGGTCAAGATCCCGAAAGACGCTGCTCCGGCCGGCCGAATCCGGCTTCGTGCGGCCGGCGCGCCGCCCCACCTCGGTCGGCGGAGCGGCGCGCCGGTGTGCTCACGACTCGCCGGTGATCCGGGCCGAGCCGATCGACGCCGCGGTGATCGCCTTGGCCGCGGTCTGGGTGGAGGAGTTGGAGTTCAGCGTCGTCAACGACGCCTGGTTGAGCGCGTGCACGACGAACTCGTAGGTGTTCACCGTCGAGGGCGAGCACGGGCCCTGGTAGCCGAACAGGCTCGCGCTGCCCCGGTAGTAGACCTGCCTCGCGCCGGCGGGCACCGGCGGCTGGTAGACGTGCGCGACGTTCTGGGGGAGCGAGGTCGCGCTCACCGGGATGTCGTAGACGACCCAGTGGATGAGGTTGGCGTTGTCGAGGTCCCGCATGACGATCGCGTAGCTCTTGGCGGCGGTCGGCGCGCCCGACCACGCCAGCGGCGGGGACTCGTTCTTCTTGCCCGGGTCGTTGCCGCCGCCGCTGGTGCACTCGTGGATCTTGGGGATGAGCCCGCCGTTGGCGAACGCTGTGCTGGACAGGGCGAACGCGGCCGGCGCGGCCGCCGAGGCGGTGGTCGGAACCCCGACCAGCCAGGCGACGAACAAGGCGCACAGCACGATTCTTCTGGTGCTCACTGGAGGCTCCCGAGGATTGTCGGTCCGTGGGGCGTCCGGCCGTGGCGCGCGGTGGACCCAGGGTAGGCATCCCCACCCGCCGATGCCACCCGAGCGCCCGGTGGCATGATCGACACCGGGAGGTGGCGTGGTGTCAGTGGACGTGGTGCGCGACGCGTACGACCGGCGGGCGGACGAGTACACCGATCTGTTCTGCTCGCTGGAGGCCATGGACGAGCGGGACCGGGCGTTCGTGTCGCGGTGGGCCGACGCGCTGTCCGGGCCGGTGGTCGACGCGGGCTGCGGACCGGGCCAGTGGACCGACTTCCTGCGCCGGCGCGGCTGCGACGTCGAGGGCGTCGACCTGGTGCCGCGGTTCGTGGACATCGCCCGCTCGCGTTTCCCCGACAGCTCCTACCGCGTCGGCGAACTGCACGACCTCGGCGTCGCCGACCACTCGCTGGCCGGGATCCTGGCGTGGTACTCCCTGATCCACACCGCCCCCGAGGACGTACCCCGCGTACTGGCCGAGTTCGCCCGCTGCGTGCGCCCCGACGGCGGCCTGGTGCTCGGGCTGTTCACCGGCGACCGCCTGGAGCCGTTCGCCCACGCGGTGACCACCGCCCACTTCTGGCCGCTCGAGGACATGACCCGCCTGCTGGCCCACGCGGGTTTCCGCGTGGAGACCACGGAAAGCCGCGTCGAGCCGGGCAAACGCCCCTACCTGGCGATCGCCGCGCGCCGCGCGCCCGCCTGACCTACCGCGTGCCGCGCAGGTGTTCCACGAGGGCCAGGAACACCCGGAAGTTCGGCACGTCCGCCACCTCGACCTTGACCCTGCGCCCCCGCACCGGCCACAGCGTCAGGCTCCCGTTCGACACCGCCAACTCCCGGATCTCCGACCACAGGTAGTCGCCACCGCCGACGGTGATCCCCGTCGCGGCGACCGCGAGCCGACCGAACCGCACCGTCCTGCCCCGCTCGACCGTCCGCGCCGCCTCCGGCAACGCATGCCGGGCCACCGCGTGCTCCGCCTCGGCCCCGAACTCGGCGACGTCGGTCGGCTGCCGGGCGTCGTGCGCGTCGGCGCCGTCGAACACCGCCTCCACGCCGTCACCGCGAACGAGCCGGTAACTCTGGCGGGAACCGACGTACCGACCGGCGTAGTAGGTCTCGACACCCTCGCGGTGCACGGCGGTGAAGTCGCCCCACCGGAACGCGCGGGCGGGCTTGCCCCGCCGTGCGGGCAGCACGAACCCCTCGTCGCACTGGTAGACGCGGTGGTGCGGCCGCAACCGCCCGGTGCGCTTCTCCACCAGCGTGTGGACCAGGAAGCCCACGAACATGATCGGGACACCGATGGCCAGCCCGGTGAAGGGGTCACCGGTGGAGGACCAGAAGACGAACCCGAGCACGATCGGCAGAACCACACACGCCCCCAACCCGATCCCGCTCACCAGAGCCCAAGGTGTGGACCGCTCGGGCGGATCCGGGTTCAACGGGTCGTCCACCCGGTTCACCGCGCGATGCACGGTCCGGACCTGCCCGAGGTCGTGCTCGTCCGCCACACGCACCACCTCGGGCGGGAAGGCGTCACCTTGCGGAAAGGGGTGCACGGGACTCCTCGCGATCGACGGCACCCCATGAAACCGCCTCCCCGACGCACACTCTCCGCATTTCGCGGGTGAGCGCCCTGCCCGCGGACAGGAGCGCGTCCTCGAGGTCCGCCCTGCGCGGGTCGGATTCGCCGAGGTCGCAAACCCCGCGCGGACGCGTGCGCCCCACGGTTGGCGGTCCGAATCGTGACTTCCGATAACGTTCACTTATCGGAAGTCACCCATCTGAAGGTTCATAGCGTTGCGTTGTGCTCTATAACGTTTGAACCAACGTAATACTGCTACGATACTGCCATGACCAACGCCGACACCTCCGTCACGACGTGCAACTACCCGGGCTGCGAACGGGCTGTCATCAGGGGTGGAGGGCCTGGACGGCCGGCTGAGTACTGCGACCTGCCGGAGCACACGCGGTGGCGGGCTTGGCGGGAGCGGCAGCGGGTGGAGAAGGAGGGCGGGGACCAGGGGGTCGTCACCGTGACGAAACTGCCCGGAGGGACGACTACGGCCAAACTTCGGGCCGAGGAGTTGTTGGGGCGGTTTCAGGTGTTGGCCGAGCAGTTGACCTCGACCCTCAGTGCGGCCGTCGGGGAGTTGGCCGCGATGTCCGATCCCGCCGTGGCCGAGGCGCAGGTGGAGGCGGTCGAGGCCGACGCGGCGGGGAAGGTGGCGCAGGCTCGGGCCGCGGTGGCCGACGCGGAACGGCGGCGGCGGGTGGCGGAGGAGGCTCGGGGGGTGGCCGAGGCGACCACCGAGGACGCGGTGCGGGCTGCCGAGGAGGCCGAACGGGAGGTGGTCGACGCGGTGCGGCGGCGGGACGAAGCTCGGCTCGAGGCCGACTCGGCGGTCGAACGGGCCGAGCGGGAGATCGCGGCCGTGCGCGTCGAGGCGGCGGCGGTCGTGGCGGAGATCCGGGAGGAGGCGCGGGTCGAGGTCGAGCGGGCCGAGGCCGACGCGGTGAACCGGGCGGAGCAGGCGAGGCGGCAGGCGGTCAAGGAGGTCGAGCAGGCCCGGCGTGAGGCGCGGGACGAGGTCGAGAAGGGGCAGCGGGACGCGCGGGTCGCGATCGACCAGGCCCGCGCCGCGGCGGACGAACGGGTCGACAAGGCGGAGCGGGAGGCACGGACCGAGGTCGAGCAGGCCGAGACCGACGCCGAACGGGCCCGAGCCGACGCACGGGCCCGCGCCGACGCCGCGCACGAGGCGCAGGTGCGGGCCGGGCGGGCGGAGCAGGTGGCGCAGGACGCGCGGGCGGAGTTGGAGCGGGCCCGGGCCGAAGCCGTCGACCAGCGGACCGCGCACCGGGTGCAGCTCGAGCAGGGTGAGCGGGCCGCGCGGGAACGGCTCGACGCGCTCGCCGAGGCACGGGCGCAAACCCTGCTGCGGGCCGAACGGGCGGAGAGCAGGCTCGACCGCGTGCAGGCCGAACTCGACGCGCTGCGCGCCTGAGGCGAGTGTCTACTGTGGACCCGAGGGGTCGGCCGCGGAATTCGGTTGACCACCGACGAGGGTCGACGGTCCACTGTGCCCACCAGACCGGACGAGGGAGACGCCGCCACCGATGGAGATCCGTTCCACGACCGACGAGGACCGCGCCCTCTTCGTCGACACGGTCCACACCGCGTTCGGCCGCTTCCCGGATCCGCCCGTCGAGGGCACGGTCTGGTGGTCGGGCTTCGAGATGGACCGCAACCTCTTCGCCGTGGCCGAGGACGGCCGGCCCGTCGGCACCGCCGGCGCGTACTCCTTCGAACTGACCCTGCCGGGCGACGTCGTCGTCCCGGTCGCCGGGGTGACCGCCGTCGGCGTCCTGCCCACGCACCGCCGCCAGGGCGTGCTCTCCGCGCTGATGCGCCACCAGCTGACGCAGTTGCGCGCCCGGGGCGAGGTCCTCTCCGTGCTGCTGGCCACCGAGGCGGTGATCTACGGCAGGTTCGGCTACGGGCCGGCGACCTTCACCCAGCGGCTGACCGTGCCGCGGCACCGGAGCGCGTTCGCACCGGCCCGGGCGGGCGGAGCGGAGGACACCGGCTCGGTCGAGGTGCTGCGGCGTTCCGAGTGCGGCGCGATCCTGGAGCAGGTCTACGACCGGTACCGGCGCGCGCGGCCCGGCGCGTTGTCCCGGCCGCCGCACTGGTGGGCCTCGGGCGCGGGACAGCCGCCGATCGCGCCGGCGCCGCGCTACGTGGCCGTGCACCGGGACGCCGCCGGCGTGCCCGACGGGTACGCCTCCTACGCGTTGGCCCCCTCCGGCACGTTGACCGTGGACGAGACGATCACCGCCGACGACGCCGTGTTCACCGCGCTGATCCGGTTCGTGCTCGGGCACGACCTGGTGACCGAGGTCGTGGTCAAGCACGTGCCGCCGGACAGCCCGATCCGGCGGCAGCTCGCGGACTTCCGCGCCGCCCGGGTGGGCGACGACGGCGACTGGCTCTGGGTGCGGTTGCTGGACATCCCGAAGGCGTTGACCGCGCGCGGGTGGGAGGCCGACGGCGAGCTGGTGCTCGACGTGGACGACCCGTTCCTCGGCGAGCACGCCCGCTACCTGCTGACCGTCCGGGACGGCCGGGCCGACTGCACGAGCACGGACCGGGAGCCCGACCTGTCGCTGGACGTGCGGGACCTCGGCTCGCTCTACCTCGGCGGCACCGCGCCCGGCACGCTCGTGCGCGACGGTCACGTCCGGGCGCACCACCCGGAGGCCGCGGCACAGGCGGACGCGCTCTTCCGCACCGCGCGGGCACCGCACTGCCTGCACTGGTTCTGAGCCGAGCGGTCAGGGAACACCGCACAGGCAACGGACGCAGGAGTCGGCGAACACCCGCACCGCCTCGCGGTCGTCGTCGGTCCGCCACACCACGGCCAACCTGCTCGGCGCCAGGCCCGGCACCGGGCGGCAGACCACGTCGGCCCGCGGGGAGGTTTCGGCGTTCTCCGCGGGCACCAGCACGACGCCGACCCCGGCGGCGACCAGTTCGAAGCTCTCGTCGGGGTTCTCCGCCTCGGCCACCACCCGGGCGGGTGTGGGTCGGTCGTCGGCGGCCAACCAGAAGTCGCGCAGTGCGCCCGCCGACGCGGGGTGCGCGAGGAACGGCTCGTGGAGCAGGTCGGCGAACGGGATCGCGGTGCGCGCGGCCAGCGGGTGGTCGGCGGGCAGCGCGACCCAGCGCTCCTCGGTGCTGACCACCTTCCAGTCGTACTCGCCGGTGTCCGGCACCGGGAGCCAGGTGACGGCCACGTCGACGTCGCCGGAGGCCAGGCCCGCCGACGGGTCGGACCAAGGGACCTGCCGGAACCGCAGCCGCCAGTCCGGCAGCACCGCGCCCATCCTGGCCGTGACGGCGGGGATCAGGCCGCGCCCGATGCGGGTTTGGAAGCCGACGGTGAGGACGGTGTCCCGGGCGGCGGCCACCGCCTGGCGGGCGGCCTCCCACCGCGCGATGACGTGCCGGGCGTGCGGGAGCAGGGCGTGACCGGCGGGCGTGAGCACCACGGAACGGCGGTCGCGGTCGAACAACGCGGTGCGCAGGTGCTGCTCCAGCGCCCGGATCTGCTTGCTCAGCGTGGGTTGGGAGACGAACAGCCGGGCCGCCGCCCTGGTGAAGTTCAGCTCCTCGGCGATCGCGACGAAGTACCGGAGGTCCCGCACGTGCACGTCCATAGCCGGAGGCTATGACAACCGCTCTTGGACGCGTCGGTGCCGGCGGGCCGAGAATCGGTGCCGGAAGCCGAAGATCGAGTCCGGAGGTACCCGCTCGTGGAGCCAGGCGTGTACGGGTTGAGCGCGAAGGCCACTCTCGGCCCGGCCGAGACGATCCGGTTGGCCCGGTTGGCCGAGGACCTCGGCTACCGGTCGTGGTGGTGCGGCGAGCACGTGGTCCTGCCGAGTCCCCGGGTGCCCGAGTCGCCGATGGCGTCCGAGGACCCGATCCTCGACCCGTTGGTGCACCTGACCTTCGTGGCCGCGGTGACCGCGCGGATCGAGCTGGCGACCGGCGTGGTGATCCTGCCGCAGCGCAACCCGTTGGTGCTGGCCAAGCAGGCGGCGAGCCTGGACGTGCTGTCCGGTGGTCGCCTGCTGCTCGGCGTGGCGGGCGGTTACCTGGAGCCCGAGTTGACCGCGCTGGGCGTGCCGCTGGCGGAACGCGGCGGGCGCACCGACGAGTACCTGGACGCGATGCGCGCGCTGTGGAACGACCCGGCGCCGGTGGCCTTCGCGGGACGGCACGTGTCGTTCCGCGACGTCGACGCCCATCCCCGGCCGACCACGCCCGGCGGTCCGCGCGTCGTGGTCGGCGGGCACAGCCCGGCCGCGTTCCGCCGGGCCGTCGCGCGCGGGCACGGCTGGTTCGGCACCGGGTCGTCGCCCGACGTGCTGGCCGGGCACCTGCGCGGGTTGGCCGAGGCGGCCCGACGGGTCGAGCGCCCCGCCCACCTCGGCCCGCTGGAGATCAACTTCATGCAGGTCGACCCGGTCGAGGTGACCGCCGCCGACGCCCGCCGCTACGCCGACCTGGGCGTCACCCGGCTCGCGCTCTACCCGCTGCCGCTGGAGGACGCCGACGACGTGGCGCGGTTCCTCGAGCGGCACGCGCGGGTGCTGGTCAGCCGATCGTGACGGGGCCGTCGACGCCCGCGAAGGCCAGCAGCCGGGCGCCTTCGGCGAGCACGTCGGCGCGCTGGGCGCGGGTGAGCGGGCGGAACGCGGTGATCTCCAGGCCGGCGGCGACGCGCCAGGTGCCGTGCACGAACCCGTCGACCAGCAGGGTCGGTTTGCCGCCGACGACGACGCCGCGGCGGTAGTCCTCGTCCGAGATGACCCTGGTGCGGTCGTGGTGGCCGAGCAGGAGGTTGTCGAACTCGGGCAGGAAGCGCGGCGGCGCGGGGGTGTCCGGGTCGGGCAGCACGCCGTCGGGCACGTCGTAGAGGCCGCCGCCGAGGTCGGTCAGGTCCATCCCCTCCACCACGGTCTTGAGCCGGGTCAGGCCGGACCACGCCTGGATGTCGCGGACGGTCGCCGGTCCGAACGCCGCCAGGTAGCGGCGGACGACGTCGGCCGTGGTGCCCGTCTCGGGCCGGTCGCCCAGCCAGCTCGCCGCCGTGGTCCACGTGGCCTGCCCGGAGCGGGACCACAGCCCTCGGGGCGGCACCTGCACGACGGGCAGCAGGAACGTGCCGGCCTGACCGAGCGACGCCGGGTCGAGGTCCGGCCACCGCGCGGCGAGCAGAACGGACATCTCGGCGCGGGTGCGGGGTCGGTCCTCGAGCGCGGTGCGCGCCGCCGCGACGATCGGCTCCGGGTCCACCGGCAGGCGGAACTGCGAGGAGTGGAAGCGGCGGTGCAGGAACGGGCGCAGCAGCGGTTCGAGGACGGCGTGGTCGGTGGCGGTGACCAGGTGGATCGTGGCCCGGTGCAGCGGCGCGCGGACCACCGACCGGGCGGTCAGCAGGTCCTCCAGCCCGCTCGGCGCGAACCCGCGGAGCCTGCTCCACAACCCGACGTACGGCGACTTCGGCTCCTGGGCCTGCATGCCGACGAGGTGGGCGATCGCGTCGTGCGCGGTGAGGTCGGCCCGGTCGAGCAGGAGCTGGCGGTGCAGGGTGGCCCGGTTCAGACCGCGGAGGGTGATCACCGGGCCACCGTAGGACCGATCGAGGACAGGTGCGGTCCGCTATCGGGCGTTGATCTCGCGTCGCAACGCGATCGAGTCCGCGCGCACCCGCTCGGGCGACTCGCGGTCGAGCAGCGCCCGGCGGATCAGCCGCGCGATGGCCGGCTGGTCCTCGGGGCGGAACCCGCGCCGGGTGATCTCCTGGGTGCCGATCCGCAGTCCCCGCAACCCCTCACCCGCGTCCTGCCACGGCAGTCCGATGCCGCTGAGGTAGATCCCGGCCTCGCCGAGCAGCGCGGCGGCCGCGTCACCGCCGCCCAGCCGTGCCGCGTCGATCGCGACGTGGTGCGAGCGGGTGAACTCGCCGTCCCGGGACGCGACGTCGAACCCGTTGTCGTGCAACGACTTCGCCAGTACCTGGGCGTTGGCCAGGCACGTCGCGGCGTACCCGGCTCCCCGGTCGGCCAGTTCGGCCGCGGTCACCGCGAGCGCGCCGAGGCGGCCGACGTCGTAGTTGGCGAGCAGACCCGGGTAGGCGACCGTGGACACGCGCTCGGCCAACGCGGCGTCCCGGGTGACGACGCAGCCGCCGGACGGGCCGCCGAAGGACTTGTAGGTGGAGAACGTGAGCACGTGCGCGCCCTCGTGCAGCGGGCGCTGGAACACCTTCGCCGCCACCAGACCCGCCATGTGCGAGGCGTCGTAGAGCAGGATCGCGCCGACCTCGTCCGCGGCCGCCCGCACCGCGGCGACGTCGTGCGGGAACAGCATCATGCTGGCGCCGATCACCACGACCTTCGGCCGGTGCTCGCGCAGGAACGCGGGCAGCGCGGGGTAGTCGAGGTCGAGGCGCTCGGGGTCGTAGGGCAGGTCGACCACGTGCAGCCCGCGGATGCCCGGCACGCCCTGCGCGTGGTGGCTGGCGTGCCCGCCCGCGGCCTCGGGCAGCACCGCGATGGTGTCGCCGGGCGCGGCGAACGCGGTGTACACGGCGAGGTTGGCCAGCGTGGCGCTCTGCAACCTGACCTCGGCGTACGTGCCCTCCATCAGCTCGGACACCAGCAGCGGCGCGAGCACCTCCAGGGTGTCCAGGTGGTCGAGGCCGACCTGGTACTTCTCGCCGGGCCAGCCCATGCTCGGCCGGCTGTTGAGGGTGGCGAGCGTGGCCGCGGCGGCGGCCGGGCTGAGCACGTTCGTGCCCGCGTACAGCACGATGCCGTCGTCGTCGACCTGCGCTGCGTGCGCGGCGAGGGAGGTGCGGACGGTGTCGGCGACGGCCGCGGCGCCCAGGTCGGCGGAGACGGCGGCTTCGACCTCGGCGAGCCGGGTCCGGGCGGCGGGTGAGGCCCAGGGCGCGATCCTGCTGTTCGTCACCGGTCCGACCGTAGCCACCGGATCCGGTGGATTCGACCGCACGGGGTCGCAAGACCTTCCTACAGTTGTCGGATGCAGGAGCTGCTGGAGGAACTGTCGCGTCAGCTGGGACGTGGCGTGTCGGTGGACGACGTGGCGGGGCGGGTGGTGGCGCACAGCGCGCAACCCGACGACGTCGACCGGGCGCGGGTGCGGGCGATCCTGGCGCGGCGGGTCCCGGCGGACGTGCTGGCGTGGCAGGAGGGGCACGGCGCGGCGACCGCGGCGGGCCCGGTGCGGGTGCCCGCGAACACCGGCCTCGGCTTCGGGGAGCGGGTGGGTTTCCCGTTGCGGCACAACGGACTTCTCGTCGGCCACCTGTGGGTGCTCGGCTCGCTGACCGACGAGCAGGTCGCGGCCGTCGTGCGGCAACTGCCCGTGCTGGCCGCCCGGGTTCCCGCCGGCGAGCGCACCCCGGTGCGGGTGGTCGTGGGCCTGGACCCGCGCGACGTGCGCACCGTGTCGGCGGCCGACCCGCTGCCCGAGCTGCCGGGGCACGTGGGTGTCAGCGAACCGCACCCGGCCGACCGCACGGGCGCGGCGTTCGGCCAGGCCCTGGCGGCGGCCGAGCTGTCGGCGCTGGACCCGGCGCTGCCCAGGGTGGCGCGGTGGGCGGAACTGGGCGCGTACCGGCTGCTGCTGGGCGCGGCGCCGGAGGACGTCCTGGCGGGGTTGTCCGACGTGCTGCTGGGCACGCTCGAGGTGTACCTGGACTCGGGTTGCGACGCCCGGGCCACCGCGGAACGCCTGCACCTGCACCGCACCAGCCTCTACTACCGCCTCGGCCGCATCGCGGAGGTGACCGGCCACCCCCTCTCCGACGGCCGGTCCCGCCTCGAACTGCACCTCGCGCTGAAGCTGGTCCGGCTGGCCCGCACCAGCGGCCGCTGGGCCTGAGCCCGCCGACGTCGCACCGCCCGGTCATTTCCTCCACTCGATCGAGTTGTCCCCGGTCGTCGGGCGCGGGACGGGGCAGGAGTGGTCGTTACCTTCGGCCCGTCCACCCGTCCCACAGTCGAAACAGGACACACATATGCCCAGGTCAATCGCGCGCCACCTGGCGGTCGTGACCACCACTCTCGTCACCCTCGCGCTCGCCGGACTCGGCGCGCCGGCCCACGCCGAGGGGACGGACGACTGCACGTCCGGCGCGTTCTGCATCTGGTCCGAACCCCGCTACGAGGGCCAGTTCCAGCAGACCCACCCCAAGGTCGGGCACTGTTACAGGCTCGAGTTCACGTGGCCGGACGAGAGCAGGTCCAGGATCCGCTCCTTCTACAACCGCACCCGGTTCCGGTTCGCGGCGTACGTCACGGCGGGCTGCTCGGGCCCGGCCACCGTCACCCTGCCAGCGGGTCCGTTCCAGGTGGACGAGGTCGAGACGGAGGTGACGGGATTCCGGCTGGTCCCGGCCTGCGACGACGGCGCGGTGTGCTTCTACTCGGGCGAGGACTACACCGGTCAGATCGCGCAGCACTCCGACTGGAACTACGGGTTCTGCACGGGCAGCGGCATCGCCGCGAAGAGCGTCTACAACGCCACCGCGCACACCGTCTCGCTGTTCGACACGAACGGCAACTGCCAGAACGCCCGGGCCGTCGACCTGCCCGCCCGCACCTTCCGCAGCTTCGACACCACCTTCTACGGATTCCGGGTGAAGCCCCGCGACTGAGCGACGTGCGCCCTCCACCTTCGGGTGGTTCGCCCGCCGAGGCCGCCTGCACTGGGCCGAACGGGGGCATGTTGCGGTCGGGGCGCCGCCGCGGGCGCGGCGCCCGAGCAGGAGGTGTGTGGTGAAGGTGTTCAAGGCGGTGGTGGCCGCCCTCGCGCTGGTCGCCGGCACGGGTACCGCGATGGCGGTCGCCCAGCCGGCCGATCACGGAGCAGGCGTGTACGTGCTGGAAACCGAGTCCGGCGCCGGGTTGGTCGAGCGGGCCGGGCAGGTCGGGCTCGGCAGTCCGGCGGCGGCGACCCGGTGGCGGATCACCCGCGACGGCGGCGACCGGGAGGCGTGGATCGTGCGGACGGCGGACCGGGCGCGCGGGTGGGTGCTGCGCGAGGCGAAGCCGTTCGCGCCGGTCCGGGTGCAGCCGCTGGTGGTGTTCCCCACCCAGCCGCCGCGGTACCCGCCGTACGAGACGTGGCAGGCGCACGTCGTGGAGCACGTGGCCGACGGGGTGGTGCTGACGATCACCTCCGGCGCCAACGGGTGGCAGGTGGTGGTCGGCGGCGACTACGACCCGCACCTGGTGGTGGTGCCGGAGACGTTCGCGCCGGTGAAGTTCGTGGCGCACAAGGTGTCCGACTAGCGCGCGGTGCCTGCCCGGGTGGTCCCGGGCAGGCACTCCCGCGTGCGGGCGAACCGGTGGCCCCGCGCTCATGCGGCCGTCGTCCTTGCTCAGAGGCTCGCGGCGGCGATGTCGCCGTACGAGGTGGTGGCGTGGATGTCCAGGTCCGCGACGTCGCCGGTGTTGCGCAGCGCGTTGCTGATCCGGCCGTGCGCGGTGCCCGCGTCCAGCGAGGCGGACACCCCGGCGGCCGCGCCGACCGACACGTCACCCGCCAGGGTGCGCAGCACGACCGTGCCGCGGACGGCCTCGGTGATCCGGATGTCGCCCTTGCCGGTGCTGATCTCCGCCGGGCCGGTGAGGCGGCCGACCGACACGTCGCCGACGAGGGTGGTCAGGCGGGCGCTCGCGGCCTCGTCCAGCTTGATCGGGCCGTGCGAGCGCTCGACCGTGACGTCGCCGAGCCGTCCGACGCCGCGGAAGTCGGTGCCTGCCGTCTTCGCCTCGACGCGGGAGCCGGCGGGCAGTTGGACGGTGACCTCGACGTGGCCGGGGTTGCCGAGGGTCTGGCCGCCCGGCGTCGCGATCCGCAGGACGCCGTCGGCGTACTCGACCGCGGTCTGCCCGGCCGCCTTCACGTCGCGGCGCTTCGAGGCGTCCGCGGGCAGGACCTCGACGGCGGTGTCGGCGCGGTCGGCGGCGATGAACCGGACGTGGCCGGCGGGGACGTCGAGGACGGCGGCGATCGGGGTGGGGGTGTCGAACTTCTGCATCGTCATCAGCTCCGCTGCTCGTTGTTTCTGACATCGCAAACGCTACGTTGCGTTCAAGAAGTGAGCAACTAGTTCGTTGCGCTGAACTGACATTTCAGCAGTTCAAAGAGCTGCATTCGTTGCAATGGTTATGATTTCAATGCAACGTGACGGGATCGTTGCGTTGCAATGGAATGGGCGTGAACGCTATGCTCGAACGCCGGGACGCCGCAACGGAGGAGATCGCGATGCCGGGAGGCAGGCTCACCCAGCAGGAACGCCGGCAGATCGCGCTCGGCCTGGCCGACGGCCTCGCCTACGCGGAGATCGCCCGGGGGTTGGACCGACCCACGTCGACGGTCACGCGCGAGGTGATGCGCAACGGCGGGCCCACCGGGTACCGCGCCGACCTGGCCCACCGCGCCACCGAGCAGCGCGCCCACCGGCGCAAGGCGGCCGCGCCCAAGGGGTCGCCGCCCACGCCGCAGCCGCACGGGCGGGACGCGGAGGCGGTGCGCGAGTACGAGGAGACGTTCACGACGCTGCTCATGCAGTCGGGGTTGCCCCGGATGATGGCCCGGGTGCTGACCTGCCTGTACACCACCGACGCGGGCAGTCTCACCGCGGCCGAACTGGTCGGGCGGCTCGAGGTGAGCCCGGCGTCGGTGTCGAAGGCGATCACGTTCCTGGAGAGTCAGGGTCTCGTCCGCCGGGAGCGCGACGAACGCCGGCGGGAGCGCTACGTCGTGGACGACGACGTCTGGTACCAGTCGATGATCGCCGCGGCCCGGTCGAACGCCCTGCTCGCCGACACCGCGCGGCGGGGCGTCGGCGTGCTCGGCCCGTCTTCGCCCGCGGCCGTCCGGCTGGAGAGCATCGCCCGCTTCGTGGACTTCGTCGGCGAGAGCATCGTGCGCGCCGCCGAGCAGGCCCGGGAAATCCTGTACACGAAGGCGGATCCGCCCCTTCCCGGCGCCGACTAGGCGACCCAGGAGGGCACGACCTGGCCCAGGCGGGCCGGGTCGGTGAGACTGCGGATCGCGGTGATCGTGCCGGCGGCGACGGTGAAGGCCATGACGGTGACAGGACGTCCGTCGACCGTGACGAGCACGCCCGGGAGGCCGCCGACCAACGCCGGGTGCAGTCGGGCGTCGGGACGCGCGAACGTGGTGGCCCGGGCCGCGATGGTCGCCGCGCCGCGCGCGACGAACACCCCTTCGACGGCCTGCGCGTGCAGCTCGACGTCGGGTGCCAGCACGGCCAGCAGCCCGGCGACGTCACCCCGGCCCGCCGCCGCGAAGAAGGCGCCCACCACGTCCCGGGCGGCGGCGTGCGCGTCGGCCGGCGGACCCGAGCGCAACCGGCCGCGCGCCCGGCTGGCGAGCATCTTGGAGGCGGCGGTGCTGCGGCCGAGGACGGCCGCGATCGCGTCGAACGGGACGTCGAAGACGTCGTGCAGCACGAACGACACCCGTTCCGCCGGGGTGAGGGCGTCCATCACGACGTAGAGCGCGAGACCGACCGACTCGGCCAGCACCGCCTCCGCCTCGGGGTCGGGCCGGGAGTCGGTCGGCTCCCGTTCCAGCACGCCGAGTTCCAGCTCCAGCGGCTGCTCGCGCCGGGTGCCCCGGCGGCGCAGCAGGTCGAGGCAGATCCGGCCGGTCACGGTGGTGAGCCACCCGCGCAGGTCCTCGATCGCGCCGTCGCCGGTGCGCGCGAGCCGCAGCCACGCCTCCTGGACCGCGTCGTCGGCGTCGGCGTGCGACCCGAGCACGCGGAACGCGATCGACCGCAGGTACGGGCGGTGGCCCTCGAACATCGCGGCGAGCTGGTCGTCGTCGGTCACGGTTCCCCCGGTCGGTGCTGGTGTCACCACCAGGACGCGCCGCGGGCCGCGGAGGTAACACCCCGGTCCGCGTTACCTCCGGCGGCGGCCGGCCGTCGTAGCCCCGACCCGGTCACCGAGTCCGGGCACCCGACGAACACCCTGGAGCGACCATGGGATCACGCATGTCCGACCCCACCGAACTCGTACCCGAACTCCGCGAGGTGGCGGGCGCGCTGTTCAAGGCCACCGGCAACGGCTCGCTGCCGGAAGGCCCGCTGGGACTGGCCGCGTTGCGCGCGGCCCACCTCGTCGGCAACACCTACCTGACGATCCGGTGCGCCGGGCAGTTGCGCCGGGCGGGGGAGACCGAGGCGCGGATCGACGCGGTGGCGTCGTGGCGGGACGCGCCGTACTACGACGACGCCGAACGGGCCGCGCTGGCACTGGCGGAGGCGGTGTTCGGGCCGGGCGGCGGTGGTGAGCGGGTGTCCGACGAGCTGTACGCCGAGGCGTCGGCGCGGTTCGACGCGAAGGCGCTCGCGACGTTGACGATCGGGCTCGGCCAAATCGCCTTCTGGTCGGTCGTCGCGGTCGTCGGCAGGCCGGTGCCGGGCGTACCCGATTCGGACACCTGGACCTGATCCCCCGGCTCCTCGTCGAGGGAAGCCGTGACGTGGTCCTCCCGGTCGCGGCGCGTGGCGCGACCGGGAGGAGGGATCGGTGTTCGAGGGCGGTGTCAGGCGCCGGCGACGGTCAGCGTGACGGTGTCGCCGTCGGCGGTGACCACGACGGTGGAGGTGGACTTGGTCGCGGTGAACGCCGTGGTGGTGCCGACGACCATGTAGCCCTTGCCGGTCAGCGCGGTGTGGTAGGCCTCGGCGACGCTCTCGTCGCCCTTGAAGACCAGCACCCGCGCGCCGGCGGCGCCGGAGACCTCGATCAGGTCGCTGTCCGGCAGGACCAGGCCCGCGGGCAGGTCGGCGGGCAGCTTCGCCGTGCCCGCCGCCTTGTCCGACTTGGTCGTGGTGGGCGCGGCGGCCGCGGTGGTGGTCGTTTCCTGGCGGGCGGCGCTCGTGGTGCCGGCCGTGGTACCGGTCGTCGTGCCGCCGGCCGTCGTGGTGGTGCCGCCGGAGCAGGCGGTCAGGCCGAGCAGCGCCGTGCCGACCAGCGCCGCGACGACCGCCACGCGCCGGGTCCCGATCGCGGTCGGACGGCCACCGGCACCGGCCGTGTTCTGTTCACTCATGATCGACAAGCTAACCCGGCCGGGTTGCCAACCGGGGTGGAATCGGTGAAATGCATCAGGCAAGGAGAAACCCCCCACATCACCGCCCGATCGCGTCGCGCTCGTGGTAGGCGACCCCTCGATCACCGCCCGCCGAGGTGGTCCTGGAGGGTGGCGTGCCGGAACTGGTAGATCGGGCCGACGGTGCGCAGCAGGTGGCGGCTCTCGCAGTCGGCGAGGAAGCGGCCCAGGCGCAGCGGGGTGCGGTGGCGGAGGGTGAACCAGAGTTGGGTCACGGTGGTCGGCCACGACCGGGCGAGGACGACGCCGGTGGCGGTGCCCGTGGCCAGGCCGCTGAGCAGGGCCTCGGCGAGCAGGGTCAGCCGGCCGTCGGCGATGGCGTAGACGGAACCGTCGTAGGCCAGCCAGTTGCTGAGCCCCGTGCCCAGGCCGTACGCCGTGCCGACGAGCATCCACAGCAGGAAGTCGCCGCGCCAGGCGTCGACCGGTCCGGCCGGTCCGGTGCCGTCGTGCGCGGTGGGGTCGCAGGTGAACGCGCCGGTCAGCCAGGTCAGCGGGGTGATGATCGCCAGTGACCAGAGGAGCCCCGACAGGCCGAAGCCGGTGGCGCCGGACAGGTCCCCGCCCTGGAGCAGGAAGTAGCACCCGCCGAACACGCCGATCGCGACGCCGAAGGCGAGCCCGATCAGCAGCGCGACGCCGATCCGCCTGGTCGACCGGAATCCCCGGGTGACGGCGAGCGATTTGAGGACCGCCGTGCCGCGCAGCCTGGACGTGACGCCGTAGGTGATCGCGAAGGTCGTCCCGAACGCGGACGCGCTCAACCCCCAGCCGCCGAGCAGGAGGCCGGGGACGAGCGCCGCCGCGAGTCCGCCCGCCGCGGTCGCGCACACCCGCGCGGCGCGGCGCGGTGACGTGGTGAGGGTGAACGCGAGCACGGCCGCGAGCCCGGTGGGGAACCCGTCGACCAACGCGTACCAGGGCGCGATCTCCCGCCAGACCCGCGGCCAGGTGCCGAGTCCGCCGGCGAGCAGGCTCGCCGCGCCGTAGGCGGACCCGGTGAGGAGCATCGCGGCGGCGCAGCCCAGCAGGACGCGCAGCGGGGTGGGCAGCCAGGCGGCGATGGTCCACCAGGTGAGGTCGCGGGAGTGCCGGTCGCCGAGGTGGCGGGCGATCAGGGTGAGCGCGCGCAGCGCGGTCTGCTCGCGGTACCGGGGCGCGGGCCGGCCGGGACTCGGGCTGTAGGCGGCCGTGACGGCGTGGGCGAGCAGGTGGCGGGTGATCGCGTCCGCGTCGGGGAACCGCGCGGTGTCGAGGAGTTCGTCCACCGGGCCGATTCCGCGCACGGTCGAGCCCGGCGCGTAGACGTCGCGCAGCAGGGTGACCGCCAGCGGGGTGGTGAGGGCGCGGGGGACGGGGCCGTCCGTCCCCACCAGGGCCTCGGTGAGCGCGCGCCACGGCCGCGGCGCGGGGTGCGCGACCGGGCGCAGCAGGTACCCGGCGGCGTCGGCGGCGCGCAGCGGGCGCAGTTCCACGACGGCGGCGCTGGTCAGCACGTGCCGCCGGGCCGCCGCCGCGAGGTCGGTGGTGCGGGAGAGCAGGACGAGCCGGAACGCGGCCTGCTCGCCGAGTGCCCGCAACGCCTGGGACCGGGAGGGTTCGGGCAGTTCGTCCAGGCCGTCGAGGAACACCGCGATCCGGCCGCGGTCGAGCAGCCGCCGGGCGGACTCGCGGCCGGACCGCCCGCGCAGCAACGGGATCTCCGACAGCTTCAGCACGAGCCAGTCGTCCACCGGTGTCGTGATCGGCGTCCAGTCGCGCAGGGTGAACAGCACCGGCACCGGAATCCGCGACCGCTGCCCGGCCGACGCCCGCGCGCGGTGGTGCAGCGCGTCGAGCAGCAGCAACACCGCGGCGGAGCTCTTGCCCGTGCCCGGACCGCCCGCGACGACCAGCCGTCCGGACGGCAGGCCGCCGTAGACCGCGAACAGCGCGGCGCGGTCGCCCTCGTGGAACCGTTCGGGCCGCACGGGTTCGAGGCCGGGCAGCGGGTCGAACGACGCCCCGCCGCCCCGGTACCGGGTGGCCTCGTCCGGCGGTCCGGCGAGTCGGTCACCGACACGCCGCCACCGGATCGGCAACGGCGCGGGCTCCACGAGCCGCCGGCCCCGCGCGGCCGCGCGCCACTGCCGGTCCATCGCCGCCGCGAGCCGGTCGGCCGACAGGTCCAGCGCGGCGTCGTCCGGATCGGGCCGGACGGCGGGCACGTCGACCCGCACGTACACCGCGTCCCGCCCGGCCTGGAGCACCGTCGCCGCGTCGGTCGCGGCGGCGACCTGCCCGACCGCTCCCTCAGCGCCGACGCCCACCCACCAACCAGAGCCCACTCCCGGCGTGGTGCCAACGCACTGGTGCGGACACCCGTTCCTCCTTTGGTGGCACGCGGCCGTTCCCGGTCAGCGCACGGCGACCAGCACGTGGTCGTCCCCGTACTGCCAGACCACACCCGCCTCGGCGAACCCGGCCGAGCGCAGCATCGCCACGTGCTCGTCCGGCCCGAGCCCGTTGCCGTAGCCGCCGTGCCGGCAGGACAGCTCCTCGGTGGTGAAGAGCCCGGTGAGGTGCGGGTCGGCGCGTACGGACTCCCACCACCGCCGCCACTCCTCGTTGCCGGTGACACCGGCCCGCTCGGCCCGCCGGTCGCGCACGTGCGCCGCCAGGTCGCGCAGCGTCGGCTGCGGCTCGCGGAGGTGGTCACCGTCGACCAGCACGCCGCCGGGCCTGATCACCTCCGCCAACTCCCGGTAGAGCGCGGCCAGGTCCTCGGGTCGCAACCAGTGCAGCGCCGTGGTCGACACGGCCGCGTCCCACTTGCCGCCCACACCGTCGGTCCAGCCGGGCGCGGTCAGGTCGGCGTGCAGGTAGTCGGCCCCGGAGTCGGTGGCGTGGGCCAACTCCAGCAGGAAGCGGTCCGCGTCCACGCCGACGACCCGACCCGCCAGCCGCTCCCGCAACCGCGTGGTCAACGACCCCGGTCCGCACCCGAGGTCGACCACAACCGGCGCGTCGACGCCCTCACACACCCGCTCCACGACGTCGCCGATGATCCGGAACCGCTCCTCGCGGTCGGCGATGTAGCGCTCCTGCTGGCGGTCCCACCTGCGAACCCACTCCCGGGCGACACCGCTGTCGAGACGACTGTCCACGTCCACGTTCCTCTCGCCGGAGTCCGTCGGAACGTGAGCGACACTACTGCACATCGCTGGCAACAGTGCCGTCGATCACCCGCGCAGGGCGACCTTCGGGAAGTCCAGCGGCACCGAGAGCGCGACGTTGACGTAGTTGGTGAACAGGTTGAGCGCGACGTGCGCCACCAGTTCCACCACCTCGCCGTCGTCGAGGCCCGCCGCGCGCAGCGCCTCGACGTCCGCGTCGGTCACCTGCGCCCGGTTCTCCACCAGCTTGGCGGCGAAGTCGAGCGCGGCGGCGGTGCGCGGGTCGTGCGACCGGCCCGCCTGCGCCTCGTGCATCTCCTCGGCCGGGACGCCCGCCTTGCGGCCGAGCGCGGTGTGGGCGGCGAGGCAGTACTCGCACCGGTTGCGGTCGGCCACCAGCACGGCGATCTGCTCGCCGAGCCGCGCGCCCAGCCGGCCGCCGCCCAGCGCGCCGAACCCGGCCCACATCATGGTGAGCGCGGCGGGGGAGTTGGCCACGGCGCGGAACATGGCGGGCGTCACGCCGAACGCGGCGGTGATCTCCTCCAGCACGGCCTTGGCGTCGCCGCTCGCGTTCGTCGGCTCGATCAGCTCCACACGGGTCATCGGTTCGTCTCTCCTCGTCCGCCGGCGACGGGCGCGGCGCCCGTCGCGCCGAACCCCTCGTGCCGTATTGTTAGGAGTACTATCGATCCGGCGGAGATCGGTTGTCAAGGCCAACTTTTAGGAGTTCGAACGAATCATGTCGGGGATCTTCGACGCACTGGGCGAGCCGGTGGCGCAACGCGTCACGGGCGGGTTGGCCACGATCGGCCAGGTGCTCAAGAGCCAGGCCTGGAAGGGCGCCGGGCCGGCGGGCGTGACACCGACCCAGGCCCAGGCGCTGAGGGTGCTGCGCGAACGCCCGGGCACCGGCCTGGGCGCGCTGGCCGGACTCCTCGGGGTCTCCGCGCCCACCGCGAGCACCGCGGTCAACACCCTCGTGACCAAGGGCCTGGTCGTGAAGGAACCGGGACCGGACCGGCGGTCGATCACGCTGCGCCTCACCGCGGCGGGCGAGGAGGTCGCCGACCGCGCCGCGGAGTGGCCCGCCGTCCTGGTGCGCGCGGTCGACGCGCTGGACCCCGCCGAGCAGACCGCGCTGCTGCGCTCGTTGGTCACCCTCGTCCGCGCGCTCCAGGAGGCGGGTGAGATCTCGCCCCAGCGGATGTGCGTCACCTGCCGACACTTCCGACCGCACGTGCACGCCGACCCGCGCAACCCCCACCACTGCGCGTTCGTGGACGAGCCGTTCGGCGACCGGCACCTGCGGCTGGACTGCGCGGAGCAGGAGGAGGCCGCGCCGGAGGACCGCCGGGCCGCCTGGGAGCGCTTCACCTCCCCGGACACCGCGCCGCGCTGACCCTCGTCAGCCGTCCCGGTCCTCGGCGATCAGCAGCCGCGCGGTCTCGGGGTCGTCGAGCGCGGCGTTGCGCTCCCGGAGCCGCCGGCGCACGGCGCCCGGGTCCAGCGCCCGCGCCAGGATCCACGAGTCGCGCTCCCGCCGCAGCCGCGACTCGCCCGCGCCCAGGCGGCGCAGCCGGTTCAGGAACGCGACCACCTCGGGTGGCAGGAGGAGCCGGTCGCCGGCGGCCAGGTCGGCGATCAGCCGGCGTCGTTCGGCGAGGTGCCCGATCGCGTCCCGCAGGTCGGCGTCGAGGTCGGCGAGAGCGGCCGCGAACTCGGCCGGGCGGGCGCGCAGGAGCGCGTGGACGCGGGCCAGCGGCACGCCGGCGGCGGCGAGCGTCCGGATCCGGATCAGCGCCACCACGTCCTGCGGGCCGTAGCGGCGGTACCCGGAGGCGTCGCGCTCGGGTTCGGGCAGCAGTCCGACCTGGTGGTAGTGGCGGACGGCGCGCACGGTCACGCCGGCGGCCGCCGCGAGCCGCCCGATCGTGAGCACGGACCGCGGGTCGTCGGACGTCACGACCGCGCCAGGTCCACGACGTCGCGGACCGCCTGGACCACGGCCTCGGGGCGGTCGAAGCAGAGCCGGTGGTGCAGGGTGTCGGTGAGGACGCGCTGCTCGCCCCGGGACACCGCGCCCACCAGGGCCGCGCCCAGGCGGGCCTTGCCCTCGTGCACCTCCCGCGTCGTCCGCCCGTCCAGGACCGGGTCGGGGCCCAGCGCGGTGAGCGCGACCACCGGGACGTCGGGGAGGTCCGGTCCAGCGCGCAGTTCGGCCGCCGCGGCGACCAGCGCGCGGCGTTCGGCGAGCCCCACCCGGAGCCACTCGGTGCCGACCTTCGCGTCCAGCAACGGTTCCCGCACGTGCGCCGGGAAGTCCACGCGCAGCCGGGCGTGGTTCTCGCGCAACGCCGTCCGCACCTGTTCGAGCCGCGCCAGGTCCGGCGCCCTCCGCTCGCACGCGGCCAGGCTCGAAGAGGGCGGCAGGAACCGGTCCCAGTCGCGGTGCAGCGCGTCGAGCCACACCAGGCCGGCCACGTCGCCCGGGTACAGCTGCGCGAACCGGTGCGCGTAGAGGCCGCCGAGGGAGTGCGCCACCAGTACGTGAGGACCCGGGAGGCCTTGGGCGCGCAGCAGCGCGCGGAGCTCCGCCGCGACCGCGGCGGCCGTGCGGGGCAACGGGAGCGGGTCGCTGTAGCCCGTGCCGCCCCGGTCGTACCCGACGGCGGTGGTGAACCGGGCGACCTCCTCCTGCACGCCGAGGTAGTCCAGCCCGACCGCGCCCGCGCCCGGCAGGAACACCGCGGCCGGACCGCCGCGGCCCGTCCGGTGCACGAAGATCCGCCGGCCGTCGACCTCCTGGAACCCGCCGATCGGCGGCACCGGCCGGGGCGGGGTGGTCCTGTTCGTCATGCGGCCACGCTCCGCCTTGACGCAGGGTCAAGGTCAACCCGGCAGCTCGAGGTACGCATCGAACCGGGCGGCGCCGGCGAGCAGGTCGCGGCCGCGCGCGGTCAGCCGGTCCTGCCAGGCGTCGAGGAACGCGCTCAGCGCCTCCGTCCCGCCCGCCTCGCGCAGCGCCGTCACGAACCGGGCGATCCGGCTCAGCGGGTGCCCGCCCCGGCGCAGCTGCCGGGCGATCTCGGCGTCGCGCACGCACTCCGGCCCGAACTCGCGGTGGCCCGTCGCCCGGTCGCGCCCCGGCCGCAGGATGCCCGCGACCTCCCAGGTGCGCACCGTCGCCGGGTGCACGCCGAGCCGGCGCGCGAGTTCGCCCACGGTCAGCGGCCGGCCGGCGGGCGTGGTGGGCGGCGCGGTGGACAGGCTCCCGAGCGCGGCCGCCACCTCGGCGCGGGTGGCCCGTTCGGCGACCAGCGCGACGTGGGCGGCGTCGAGGAGGCGGAAGGCGGACTCGGTGTCGCCGCGGTGGGTCGCGCGCATGATCTCGACGGCCTGCCGGTGCCCGTGACCCCGGCGCAGCGCGAGGAACGCGCGCAGGGCCTGGGCGTGCAGGGGTGTGTAGCGCCGGTGGCCGGTCTCGCCGCGCGCGGTCGGCGGGAGGACGCCCGCGTCGTCGTAGTTGCGGACGGTCTGCGCGGACAACCCGTGCTCCCGGGCCAGGTCGACGGGCCGCATCCTGAACCTCCGTTTGAGCTTTTTTCCGGACAACCCCAGGTGGACGTCGGCAGAACCTCACCCGATTCTTCAACGATACCTTCGAGGGTGGTCCGAATCCGGAAGGAACACCCATGCCCGTCGCCACGCTGCACGCCCTCGCCCGTCCGCTCGACGACGCGGCCGCCCTCGGCCGTGCCTTCGACACCCTGTTCGGCCCCGAGCCGCCCGTGCTGCTGGGCCTCGGCGAGCCGACCCACGGGATCGAGGCGTTCCCCTTGCTGCGCAACGAACTCCTGGCCCACCTGGTGCACCGGGGGTACCGGTCGGTCGTGCTGGAGACCGACGTCCTGGCGGCGGCCGCGGTCGACGCCTACGTGACCGGCGGGGAGGGGGAGATCGACACCGTGCTCACGACCGGCTTCAGCCACGGTTTCGGCGCCGTGCCGGGCAACCGCGCCCTCGTGTCGTGGTTGCGCGAGCACAACGCCGACCGCGCGCCTGAGGACCGGGTGCGCTTCCACGGGTTCGACGGCCCGGTCGAGTACGCGGGCGCGCCGAGCCCGCGACGCTCGCTGCGCGCGGTCCACGACCACCTGCCGCGCGCGCTGCGCCCCCGATCGGCCCGCGAACTCGACGTGCTGCTGGGCGAGGACGCGGACTGGGCGAACGAACGGGCGATGTACGACCCGGCGGCGTCGATCGGCGGCTCGGACCGCGCCCGGGCGCTGCGCGTCGTCGCCGACGACCTGGCGAGCGCCCTGCGTCGGGCCGCGCCCGCCCTGCGCCCGGTCGACCCGGAGGCCCACGATCTCGCCGCGACGCACGCCCGCACCGCCCTGGGGCTGTTGCGCTACCACGCGGCGATGGCCGAGGACGGGCCCGACCGGATCGGGACGCTGCTGGGCGTGCGCGCCGAGATGATGGCCGGGAACCTGCTCGCGATCGTCGCGCGGGAGCGGTCGCGCGGGCCGAGCCTGGTGTTCGCGCACAACGCGCACCTGCACCGGTCGCCCGGCACGTCCTGGGGGAACGCGGGCGCGCTGATCGCGCCCACCCTCGGCGAGGGCTACGTGGTCGTGGCGACCGACGCCAACCCGCGCGCCGTCCCGGGCACCCTCCAGGGCGCGCTGGCCGAGGCGACCACCCGGCGGGCACTGTTCCCGACACCGGCCCTGCGCGCCGCGCTGCCACCGTCGATCGGCGCGGGCGACCCGATCGTGCCCGGCCACCTGCCGCTGGACCCGGCGGACCTGGCCTGCTCGGACGCGGTCGTGTTCGTCGCCGACACCGACGGCACGCGCCGGCAGTACTGGTAGCCGCTCAGGCCGGTCGCTGCGCCACGGAGCAGAAGAAGCGGTCGATGGTGTGCACGGTGGCCCCGAACCCGTCGTAGTCGGCGGGTTTGGCGACGTAGGCGTTGGCCATCGAGTGGTAGCACCGCGTCACGTCCTCGTCCGCGTTCGAGGTGGTGAACACGACCACGGGGATCCGCTTGAGGTCACCGTCCCGCTTGACCGCGTCGAGCACCTCGTGGCCGTTCATCCGCGGCATGTTCAGGTCCAGCAGCACGAGCGCGGGCCGCGGCGCGTCGCGATGACCGCCGTCGCGCCGCAGGAACTCCATCGCCTCGACGCCGTTGTGCACCCGGTGCAGCCGGTTGGGGATCCGGTGCTCCTCGAAGATCTCCTCGATCATCAACGCGTCGCCGTCGTCGTCCTCGACGAGCAGCACGTCCACGACATCCACGCGAGTCACTGGGTCACCTGGTTTCCGCGGGGTCGACCGCATCGAGGGGGCACTGCAATTGTGGTGCGACGTCAAGCCGACCGCACAACGGGTGGTCGTCCCACCCGGCCCCCTCGACAGCCGGACGGTCCCGCGGCGCCGCCGATCCGGCCGCGCCGCGGGACCGCGCCCGGAGGTCTAGAACGGGTACCACTTCTGGTTGGCGCCGCCCCAGCAGTCCCAGGTGCCCGCGTGCGCCCCGTTCGCGTTGTTCAGGCTGAGGATCTCCAGGCACTTGTTGTTCATCCTGGAGCGAATCTCGCCGTCATTGCCGATGTACCACTTCTGGTTCGCGCCGCCCCAGCAGTCCCAGGCGCCGACGTGCGCTCCGTTGGCGTTGTTCAGACTCAGGATCTCCAGGCATTTGTTGTTCATTCTGGAGCGAATCTCGCCGTCGTTCCCCCAGTACCACTTCTGGTTGGCACCACCCCAGCAGTCCCAGGTGCCGACGTGCGCCCCGTTGGAGTTGTCCAGACTGAGGATCTCCAGACACTTGTTGTTCATCCGCGACCGCCAGTCCTCGGCCGGCAACGGGGAACCGGGAGCGGCGACGCCGACACCTCCCGAGGTGAGGAGGGTTGCCGACAACAACGCCACCACCGCGACGAACCGACCGATCAGTGTGCTCATCCACCCATTCCTTCCGGAATTGACCGCCGCTGACCGGGCCGAATTTATCAGCGCCACCGAAAGAAACCCGTGATCCACTCGGGCGCCACCCGTCCGGCGCGCGGTCGAACCGGTGCCGGCACCCGTGCGGTGATCTCTTCGGCGGAGTTCGGCTACGGTCTTCGGTTGCCGAAAACGGTAATTCCGGCGCGCCGGCCGCCCGGTCGCGAATAGATTCCGACGGAATGCATTTCCAGGCGACCCGGTGCCGATCGGTCAGGTGTGCCTGCGCAGTTCCCGTTTGGCCAGCGACACGCGGTGGACCTCGTCGGGGCCGTCGGCCAGGCGCAGGGTGCGGGCCGACGCCCACAATTCGGCGAGCGGGTGGTCCTGGCTCACGCCGGCCGCGCCGTGCGCCTGGATCGCCTTGTCCAGCACCCATTCCGCCATCAGCGGGGTGCCGACCTTGATGGCCTGGATCTCCGTGTGCGCGCCCTTGTTCCCCACGGTGTCCATGAGCCACGCGGTTTTCAGCACCAGGAGGCGGGACTGCTCGATGCGGACCCGGGACTCGGCGATCCACTCGCGGACGACGCCCTGATCGGCCAGCGGGCGACCGAAGGCGGTGCGGGCGGTCACCCGGCGGCACAGGAGTTCCAGGGCGCGCTCGGCCATGCCGATCAGGCGCATGCAGTGGTGGACGCGGCCGGGGCCCAGGCGCGCCTGGGCGATCGCGAAACCCTCGCCCTCGCCCGCGACCAGGTTCGCGGCGGGCACCCGGACGTCGGTGAAGTCGATCTCGGCGTGACCGCCGTGCGAGGCGTCGGTGTAGCCGAAGACGTGCATGCCGCGGCGCACCGTCACGCCCGGGGTGTCGCGCGGCACGAGGATCATGCTCTGCTGCCGGTGCCGGTCGGCGGTGGGATCGGTGCGGCCCATCACCACGAGGATCGCGCAGTCGGGGTTCATCGCGCCGGAGGACCACCACTTGCGGCCGTTGATCACGTAGTGGTCGCCGTCGCGCTCGACGCGGGTGGCGATGTTGGTGGCGTCGGAGGACGCGACGTCGGGTTCGGTCATGCAGAACGCGGACCGGATCTCCCCGTCCAGCAACGGTCGCAGCCACCGCCGCCGCTGCTCCGGGGTGCCGAACTGGGCCAGCACCTCCATGTTGCCGGTGTCGGGCGCGGCGCAGTTGAGCGCCTCGGGCGCGAGGTGGGGGCTGTGGCCGGTGATCTCGGCGAGCGGCGCGTACTGGACGTTGGTGAGGCCCGCGCCGTGCTCGGCGTCGGGCAGGAACAGGTTCCACAGGCCGCGGCGGCGTGCCTCGGCCTTGAGGTCGGCGAGCACGGCGGGACGGGCCCACGGGTCGGCCGCGGCGGCGAGTTGGGCGGCGGCGACGGGTTCGGCCGGGTGCACGTGCTCGGCCATGAACGCGAGCAGCCGGCCGCGCAGGTCCTCGGTGCGGGCGTCGTGGGCGAAGTCCATTCAGTGCTCCCGTCGGGTTTCGGCGAGGCCGCGGCGGACCAGCGGCACGGTCAGGTCGCCGATCCGGTCGAAGCCCGCGCCCACGGTGTGGCCCGTGGTGTAGCGGTAGTGGATGCCTTCGAGGATCACCGCGAGCTTGAAGTAGCCGAACGCGGTGTACCAGCCGAGGCCGGAGACGTCGGTGCCGCTGCGCTCGGCGTAGCGCCGCACGAGGCCGTCGGCGTCGGCGAACCCGGGCAGGCCGGGCACGGTGCCGGTGATCGGGTCGTCCTCCAGCCCGACGCCCTCCCAGTAGACGCGCAGCAGCCCGAGGTCGGCGAGCGGGTCGCCGAGGGTGGCCATCTCCCAGTCCAGCACCGCGCTGATGCCGACCGGGTCGGCGGTGACCAACACGTTGTCCAGCCGGTAGTCGCCGTGCACGATCGCCGCGCGCCGGGACGTCGGCACGGTGTCGGCGAGGGTGGCGCGCAGCGCGTCGACGCCGGGCAGGTCGCGGCTGCGGGACGCGTCGAGCTGCTTGCCCCAGCGGGCGACCTGGCGGGCGAGGAACCCCTCGGGGCGGCCGAAGTCGGCCAGTCCCACCGAGTCCGGGTCGACGGCGTGCAGGTCGGCCAGCACGTCGACCAGCCGGTCGGAGAGGTCGCGGGCGTGCCCGGGGGTGAGCCACGGGCACTGGTCGCGGTGCCGCAGGGCCTGCCCGGGCATGTCGCTCATGAGGTAGAACGGCGCGCCGAGCACGTCGGTGTCCTCGCACAGGCCCTCGACGGCGGGCACCGGCACGGCGGTGCCGGCGAGGGCGGCCAGGACGCGGTGCTCGCGGGCCATGTCGTGCGCGGTGGCCAGCACGTGGCCCAGCGGCGGCCGGCGCAGCACCCACCGGCGCGCGCCGTCGGTGACCCGGTAGGTGAGGTTGGAGCGACCGCCGGGGATGAGCGCGGCGGTCAGCGGTCCGGTGCCCAGGTGCCGGGCGAGCCGCTCGAGGTCCAGGCCGGGCGGCGGGGTCACGCGAGCACGCCGAGGTCGGTCAGCACGGCGCGGGTGGCGGCGGCGTCGGTGTGCCGGTGGGCGCGCAGCCCGGCGGCGTCGGCGGCCTCGACGTTGACCGGCATGTCGTCGAAGAACGCGCACCGGCCGGCGGGCAGTCCGAGCCGCTCCACGGTGTGGGCGAAGATCCTCGGGTCGGGTTTGCGCAGGCCCACGCGTCCGGAGATGACGATGGTGTCGAACAGCTCCAGCAGCAGGTCTTCGGGGTAGCCGTCGCCCCAGCTGTTGGACAGCAGCGCGGTGCGCACGCCGGCCGCGCGCAGCTCGCGGACCAGGTCGACCATCGCCGGGTCGGGGTGGGCGGTGCCGAACATGCGGCGCAGCAGGTCCCGCGAGGCGACCTCGCGACCGTCGAGGGTGACCAGCTCGGCGGCGAGCAGCCGTTCGAACTCCGCGACGGGCAGCTCACCGGTTTCCAGCCTGGCCACGGGGTTGTCGGGCGCGGCGTCGCGGCCGAGCCACGACTTCATGGTGACGCCGTAGCGCTCCCGGTCGATGCCCTCGCCGTGCAGCCAGGCGTCGATGAAGGTCGGCACGGACACCGTGATGACGCCGCCCCAGTCGAACACCGCCGCGTCGATCCCACGTTCGTTGGCCACGCGGCCGAGGCTACCGACCGGTCGGTATGTGAGCAAGACAGCCCGCCCGTCCGTCAGTTCGAGAGTTGACAGTTAGAGTTCGAACAATTAGCTTTCTCATCATGGACGCACCGAGGCTCACCGGCACCCTGGACCTGACCCGCTGGATCATGTGGGCCCAGCGCAAGGCGGCCGAGGACTGGATCCGGGCGCGCGAACTGACCTTCGAACAGGGCTTCGCGCTCGGCTACCTGGTCGAACACCCCGGCGCGATCCAGCGCGACCTCGCGCAGGTCACGCGCACCAGCCCGGCCAGCGTGTCCAGCCTCCTCCAGGGGCTGGAACGCCGGGGCCTCGTGGAACGCCGCACCGAGCCCGGTGACGAGCGCAGCAAGCGCGTCTTCGCGACGCCGACCGGCGCCGAGCTGGTGTCCGGGTTCGACGCCGCGATGGCCGCCGCCGACGAGACGATCCTCGCCCCGTTGGACGAGGCCGAGCGGGCCGCGCTGCACGCCCTGCTCACCAAGATCACCGCGGTGCTGCCGCAACCGATGCGGTAACCCGCCCACCCGGCACCACCCCTCGCCACGCCGACGCACGTCGGCGTGCGCACGACCCTGCCCCGGAAAGGAGCAGCCATGAGCACCGCGACCCTCGACTCCCCGGTGAAGGCCGACGCCGTCGGCACCAACCGCTGGTACCTCTCGACCGCCCCGATCGTCCGCGCCCTCGTGCACCTGTGTGTGCCGATGGCCGCCGCGATGATCGTCGGCGCGGTCCACAACCTCGTCAACGCGGGCTTCATCGGCTCGCTCCACGACACCGCGCTGCTCGCCGCGATCACGTTCGCCACCCCGGTGCTCGGCCTGGTCATGGCGGTCGGCGGCGTGTTCGGCGTCGGCGGCGGCGCGCTGATCTCCCGACTCCTCGGCGCGTCCGAACGCGATCCGGCGCAGGCCGAGGGCATCAAGCGCGTCTCGTCGTTCGCGGTCTGGGGCTCGGTGATCGCGGGCGTCGTCCTGGGCGGCGCCGGGCTGGTCTTCCTGCGCCCGCTGGTGACGGCGCTGGGCGCGGACGCCGCCGCCGTGCCCGCGACGAGCGCCTACGTGGGCGTGCTGCTCGCGTTCGTGCCGGCGCTGGCCGCGGCGTTCTGCCTGGAGCAGGTCGTGCGGGCGGAGGGCGCCGCGCGCCAGGTGATGATCGGGCTCGTCGGGTCCACGGTGGCGAACCTGCTGCTCGACGTGCTGTTCATCCTGGTGCTGCACTGGGGTGTCGCGGGCGCGGCGCTGTCGATGGGGCTCGCGAACCTCGGCGTCGTCGGCTACTTCGCGTGGTGGCTGCACCGCACCAGCGAGCACGTCAGCCTGGCGCCGCGCTGGTTCACGCTCTCGCCGGACGTGCTCAAGCCCGTGTTCGGCGTGGGCGTCGGCGAACTGCTCCAGGCGTCCTTCCTGATCGTCACCACGCTGGTGCTCAACAACCTCGCGTCCGGCTACGGCGACGACGCGCTGGCGGCCATGGGCGTCGCGGTCCGCATCGCGCAGGTGCCGGAGTTCCTGGTGATGGGCGTGACGATCGGCGTGCTCCCGCTGCTGGCCTACTCCTACGGCAAGGGCGACCGGGACCGGCTCGGCGCCGCGCTGCGGGCGTCCGCGCTCACCGTCGGCGGCGTGGTGCTGGTCTTCGCCACCGCGGTGCTGGTGTTCCGCGAGCAGGTGTTCTCCGCGTTCTCGGCGGACCGCTCGGTGCTGGCGATCGGCGTCACGATCCTCACCGCGCAACTGGTGGCGATGGTGGTCAACGGGTTCACCGGTCTGCTCACCTCGCTGTTCCAGGCGACCGGCCGGGCCGCGGCGGCGATCGTGATGTCGACGGCGCAGGGCGTCCTGTTCGTCCCGGTCGTGCTGCTGGGCAACCTGTGGTTCGGCCTGGCGGGCATCGTGTGGGCGCTGACCGTCACCGAGGTGGTCGTGTTCCTGGTCGGCGGGTGCCTGTGGCTCGCGTCCCGCCGCGCGATCGACCGCGGCCTGGCCGAGGGCAGCCCGGAACGCGCCGAGGAGGTGCTCGACCAGGCCTGAGGTCTAGTCGACGCTGACCGCGAACCGGTTGCCCTCGGGGTCCTCGAACGTGGTGTAGCGCAGGCCCCGGTCCTCGACCTCGCGCACGACCCGGGCGCCCAGCCGCACCAGCCGGTCCGTCTCGGCCTCCAGGTCGTCGCTGGTGAAGTACAGGTGCACCCGGTTGGGCCCGCCCGGTCGTTCCCGCACCCGCTGGAACAGGTAGAACGGCCCGCCGGTGTGCGCGCCCACGGTGGCCGCGCCGGGGAACGCGGGCGGGTCGACGTCGGTGCCCAGCAACGCGGCCCAGAACCGGGCGAGGGCGGCGGGGTCGGCGCAGTCGAAGGTGGTGGCCAGCGGGGTGACGGCCATGCGTGCTCCTGGTGGGCGTCCGGGGTGGTTTTGAAGATCGACACTGTCCCACGTGACCGCACCGGGTCCGCGCCGGTGCCGGGAAACCCGGTGGCGCGGGCGGGCTCCGGGTCCCGACAATCGGGCGCGTGGGCCGATCCCTGTTGGTGAACTTCGTGTACTGCCACCCCGTCGGGCACGCGATCGAGGCGGTGCAGCGCTGCTACGGCCACCACCTCGCCGACCCGGACCTGCGGATCGGCCTGGTGCTCAACGCCGCCACACCGGTCGAACTCGCCGAGCTGTGCCCGTTCGTGTCCGAGGTGCACGCGGTGCCGGTGGACGTGTTCGACGGCGGCGCGGACTTCACCGCCGCCCTGGCCGGCATCGGCCGCGACTGGGACCTGGTGGTCGAGGACGAACGGGCGTCGCAACCGTGGCAGCGCGAGCTGTTCCCGGGCCTGGCGCGCTACTTCGACCAGGCCCGCGCCCACTTCCGGTCGGGCGGCGTGCGGGTCGGGTACCGGCCGGGTCACCTGCGGCTGCCGATCCCGCCGGCGCCGCGCGGGCCGGGTGCGCGGATCGCGGTGCTGCCCGGTGGCAGCGCGCCGCGGTCGCAGTACCCGTCGACGCGGTCGTGGCGGATGGTGCTGGGCGCGCTGGCGGACCGGTTCCCCGGCGCGGAGTTCCTGTTCGTGGGCAAGCTGCGCGCGGACGGCCGCACGGCGAGCACCTACGACGCGGCCGAGTTCGCCGAACTGGCGGCCGCGGCGCCGCGGTCGGTGTCGGCGGTGGACCGGCCGCTGGTGGAGCAGTTGGCGGAGGTCGCGGCGGCGGACGTGCTGGTGTCGCCGCACTCGGGTTTCGCGATGGCCGCGCTCGCGGTGGGCACCCCGTGGCTGACGATCTCCGGCAACCGTTGGCCGGAGTACTACTTCCCGGGCGTGCCGTTCTACAGCGTGCTGCCGGACGTGACCCGCTACCCGAGCCTGCACCTGTTCGCGCTGGACCCGGAGCCGGTGGACGACGACGGCCCGCGCTCGCCGAGCATGTCCCGCGTCCGGTTGACCGAGGACCTGGCGGAGATCGTGGAGGGCGCGGCGAAGCTCGTGGAACGCCGCTGGGACTACGACACGGCGATGCGCGACCACTTCCGCCGGATGACCGCCCTGCCCTCCGACGTCGCGACGCACCTGTGGTCGGTGGACGACGTGCACCGCGCCTACCTGCCCGAACCCTGACCTCCGGGCGTCGGGGAAAAATTCCTCGAGGAATTTCCGCCGGCGGTGTCGGATCGGGGCGGTGGCGTTCGTGGAGTGGGTGAAGCCGCCCACCGGGGGCGGCGCCACGGTGAGGATCCGCGACCATGAAGCTGACGACCATGACCCAGATCACGCTCGACGGCGTCACCCAGGGCAACGGCGGCGCCTCCGAGGAGGACCGCCGCAACGGGTTCGAGCGCGGCGGGTGGGCCACCGGCGAGGGCGACCCCGCGACCGACGCGTTCATCAACGAGACCTACGCCCGCGCGGAGGCGTTCCTGCTCGGCCGCCGGACCTACGAGCTGTTCGCCGGCTCGTGGGGCACCTGGGCGGAGCGGGACGTGCCCGGCTGGGAGCCCGTGCTGCGGGCGTTGAACACCCGGCCCAAGTACGTCGCCTCGACCACGCTCACCGACCCGGCGTGGGCGGGCACCGCGGTGCTGGGCGCCGACCTCGCGGCCGCGGTGCGGGAGCTGAAGGCCCGGCCGGGCGGCGAGTTGCAGGTGCACGGCGGCGGCACGCTGACCCGGTGGCTGCTGGCGAACGACCTGGTGGACGAAATGACGCTGCTCGTGGTCCCGGTGGTCCTCGGCCAGGGCGCGCGGCTGTTCCCCGAGTCCGGCCCGGACCTCGCGCTGCGCCCGGTCGAGTCGCGGGTCGACTCGGCGGGCGTGACGATCCAGGTCTTCCGCCCGGCCGGGCGCCCGCGCTACGGGACGGCCTGACCCCACCCTCGACACCGAAAACCCCCGCACCGACAGGAGATGATCGACCCATGCGCTACCTCGTTTCCGTGATCGACGACAAGGACGACCCCGGCAGCACGGACCGGCAGCCCGCCATCAGCGCGTTCAACGAGCAGCTGATCGCCGACGGGTACTGGGTCTTCGCGGGCGGGCTCGCGGACACCGACTCGGCCACCGTGGTCGACAACCGCGGCGAGCAGGTGGTGTTCAGCGACGGGCCGTTCGTGGAGTCGAAGGAGTACCTCGCCGGCGTCTGGGTGTGGGAGGCGCCCGACCTGGACGTGGCGCTGCGCCTCGCCACCGAGGCCTCCAAGGTGTGCGACCGCAAGATCGAGGTCAGGCCGTTCCATTGAGTTCCGCGCGGGAGGCGGTGGCCCGGGTGCACCGCGAGGAGTGGGCCCGGGTGGTCGCCGCGCTGACCAGGCGCTTCGGTGACCTCGACATCGCCGAGGAGGCGGCGGCCGAGGCGTTCGCGACCGCCGTCGAGCGCTGGCCCGCCGACGGCGTGCCGCCCAACCCGGGCGCCTGGTTGACCACCACCGCCCACCGCAGGGCCATCGACCGGATCCGGCGCGAGCACAAGCGCGACGACAAGCACAGGGAGGCTCTGATGGCGCACGACGACGACCCGCCCGAGCCCCTCGGCGCGATCGACGACGACCGGCTCCGGCTGATCTTCACCTGCTGCCACCCGGCGCTGGCGGTGGAGGCCAGGGTGGCGCTGACGCTGCGGATGGTCGGCGGGTTGACCACGCCCGAGATCGCCCGCGCGTTCCTGGTGGCCGAGAGCACGATGGGGCAGCGGATCACCCGGGCCAAGGCCAAGATCAAGGCGGCCCGCATCCCGTACCGGATGCCGTCGGCCGAGGACCTCCCCGCGCGCGTCACGGGCGTGCTCGCCGTGCTGTTCCTGGTGTTCAACGAGGGCTACCTGGCGACCGGTCCCGACACCGACCCGGTGCGCCACGACCTGACCGCCGAGGCGATCCGGCTGACCCGGCTGATCCGCGTGCTGCTGCCCGAGGACGGCGAGGTCGCCGGGCTGCTGGCGTTGATGCTGCTCACCGAGGCCCGTCGCGTGGCCCGCGTCTCGGCGGGTGGCGAACTCGTGGCGCTGGACGAGCAGGACCGCGGGTCGTGGGACACCGCGCTGATCGCCGAGGGGCACCACCTGGTCCGCGAGCGCCTCGTCGCGGCCGCCGCCGGCGCGACCCCGGGCCGCTACCAGGTCCTCGCCGCGATCAACGCCGTGCACACCTCCGCCCGCGACATCCGTGACACCGACTGGTCGCAGGTCCTCGCCCTCTACGACCGGTTGGTCCGGCTCGACCCGTCGCCGATCGTGGCGCTCAACCGGGCCGTCGCGGTCGCCGAACTGGACGGGCCGGAGGTGGCCCTGGCGGCCGTCGACCGGCTGGAACCCCGGTTGGCCGACTACCACGCCTTCCACGCCACCCGGGCCGACCTGCTGCGCCGGACGGGCCGCGGCGGCGAGGCGCGCGCGGCCTACGACAGAGCCGTCGAGTTGGCGGGCAACACCGCCGAGACGGCCTATCTGATCCGCCGTCGGGACCAATTGAGATGACACGTGCCGCTTCCGGGCGGTGCGGCGGAGTGCGCCCCGGGAAAATCTCTCCGCCGGCCGGGAAACGCACCACCGGAGCTCGCGCCGGGTGTGCCCGGATCACCGGAAATGCCGTGAAAGTTCCTTCTGCGCGCCACAAAACAGGCACAAAGTAGGTTCCGCGCCACAGCCGTCGGCGAGGAGCATTTCGCCGCGGCGGAACGTTTTTCGGGCCGCACCGGGCCGATTCCCTGTCATGCCCGGTGACGTGGCCGGCCGCGCGTCGACCTGATTCCGACGCACCTGCCCGGGCCTGCCACCGACGACCCGCACGGCGTATCCGCGCGTCGCGCACCACGCGACCGGAACCGAAAGGTGACCCATGACCACAACGCTTCGCCGCACCGCCCGTTCCCTGGCGGCCGGTGTCACGCTGCTGCTGTCGCTCACCCTGGTGCAGGGGTTGGGCGGCGGCACGGCGGTGGCCGCGCCGGCCGCGGTGCGCATCGTCTACTACGACGCGAGCCAGGCCCAGGAGTTCAAGGCCGCGGTGGACGAGGGCGCGGCCGCCTGGAACAAGGCCGTGCGCAACGTCCAGCTCAAGCCCGCCACCGGCGGCACCGCGGCGGTCCGGGTGTACGCGGACAACGGGTGGCCCCGCACCTACCAGAACGGCTTCGGCCGGGGCACGGTGTACATGGGCCGCGAGGCCGTGAACGACGGCTTCTACCCGCCCCGCATCGCCACGCACGAGCTGGGCCACATCCTGGGCCTGCCGGACAACCGCAACGGCCGGTGCGACTACCTGATGTCGGGCCACAGCTCGCCGACGTCCTGCCAGTCCACCATTCCGCACGCCACCGAGGCGGCCCAGGTCGAGCGCAACGCCGGCGGCGTGGCGGCGGTGCTCGCCCGCGAAACGTCGTACGCCGACTGCTTCGTGTTCTAGAACGCCGGTTCCCCACCGCGGCCGGTCGGTCCCGAGGTCACTCGGAACCGACCGGCCGTCGCGTTCTCCGCGGCGTTCGGCGGTGCGCGACCATCCGCGATACCCGGGCCTTTTCGCATTGCCGTCGCTCACGCGGGTTGGAATACCGGCATGGGTTAACATTCGCGCCCATCTTGACCGGACGGTTCCGCTCCGATATCGCGAGGAGAGTTCATGGTCCGCGTGACCGGCCACACCCGCCGTGACGGCACCCGCGTCAGACCGCACACCCGGTCCGCGCCGAACCGGACCGCCGGCAGCCCGACCCTCACCGCCGCACGACCGAGGATCAGGGTGGCCGGTCACTTCCGCCGCGACGGCACCCGGGTCAGGCCCCACACCCGGTCCGCGCCCGCGGGAGGCACCCCGGCCCGCACCGCGGGTCCCCTGGTCGGCGTGGGGCTCGTCGCGGCGGTGCTGCTGCTCGTCGCCCTGAACTCCTCCGGCGGTCGGGCGCCCTCGGCCGCCCCGGACTTCACGCCGACCCTCCTCGCCAGGTCCGAGGGCGGCTCGTGCGCCGGGCTGTCCTACGGCCAGGCCCACGACCACTTCCTCACCCACCCGTGCACCGCGCTCGTCCGCGCCGCCTACGACGCCGTCGACAGGTCCGGCGCCACCCTCAGGCTCGCCGTCGCCCGCGTCACCATGCCCGACGCCACCGCCGCGGCGGACCTCCGGGCGCTGATCGACCGGCCGGGAACGGGCAACATCACCGAGATGGTCACCGGCGTGCGGTTCACCGGAACGCACTACGCGTCCCGCGTCGACGGCACCACCGTCACCCTGGCCCAGGCCGAACCCGCACCCGGTTCCACCCCGACCGGCGGTGTGCTCGACCAGGCCGCGCGCCACGCCGCGACCCTCAACCCCTGACCGAACGCCTCGCCGCCGTCGCCGCGACGAGCGTGGAGGAGACGTAGGCCCGTTCGGGGCTGGTCGGGACGAAGAGGGTTTCCACGCCGGTCAGCCGGCGGTTCGCCAGGGCCATCGGCAGTTCGTGTTCCAGGTCGGCCGGGGTGCGCACGCCTCGCACGATCACGTCCATTCCCTCCTCGCGGCAGTAGTCGACCAGGAGGCGGCCGGGCGCGGCGTCGACCGTGACGTTCGGCAGGTCGCCGATCAGGTCGGACAGCAGGGCCAGGCGCTCCGGCAGGGCGAGGCGGCCCGGCTTGGCCGGGTTGGTCAGGACGCACACGACCAGTTCCCCGACCACGGCCGCGGCCCGGCGGGCCACGTCGAGGTGTCCCTGCGTGGTGGGGTCGAAGGATCCGGGGAACACGGCGCGCACGTCCGTGAGGGTAGCGATCGGCCGCGGCGGGACCAGCGACCGTCGGGTATCCGCGCATCCGGGCGGCATGTGCACCGGGTCCACCCGCGGTGGCCGACGCGTCGCCGGCACCCGGTGCGGCCGCGGGAGAGCGGTGACCTCGCCGCGTGCCCGGCCGGCTCGCGCGGCGGCACGATGGACGGGTCGACCGTCAGTACTCGTTCTTGACGACGAAGTAGGAGCCGCGGATGGTGCCCGCCAGCTTCGACTTCTGCCGGGCGAACTTGAACGCGGCGAGTTCGGCGGGTACCTCCATCCCGTCGGAGAGCTTGAACCCGACCGCGCGCTTCCCGGAGTCCTCCAGGGTGTACATCACGTTGATCGACAGGCCGCTCTCGTAGAAGACGTAGGCCATCCGGATGCCCTCGACCTCGAACCCGGTGGCTTCCAGCGCGCGGGAGGACACGACGATGCCGCGCTCCTCCTCGAGGATCCGGTGCACCCAGTCGACGGTCGCGGCGGCGTCCTCGGCGGGCTCGACGGTGAAGACGTGGTCGTACTTGTTCTTGAAGTACCGGGCCTCGTTCGCCCGCAGTCCGGCGAGCGCGTCGGCGACCGGCGACGACTCCAGACCGGTGGTCGACACGGTGCCGAAGTCCACGGTGTAGGGCATGGCGCGTTCCTCCGCGTGTGCGTCCGATCGGGTGGGTACCGCGGTCGCGACCAGCGTATGCGCCGGTCGCGGAAGCGCACGACCCGGGGAACGCCTTGTCCGCCGTTGTGCGTTGCGGCGCGGCGCCGACGGCGGTGTCGTGAGGCCCGACGAAAACGTCCTGGGGGTGGGTGTGGTCGTCTTCGGGGACGAGGGCCGGCGGGCGGTCGTGGTGGGCGGCGGCACGGTGGTGCAGGCCGGTCGGGACGCGGCGGTCACCGTCGCACCGGCCGCGCGCCGGCCGGTGCCGCGGCAGCTTCCCGCCGCTCCCCGGACGTTCGTCGGGCGCGAGGCGGCACTGGCGGCGCTGGACGGCGCCCTGATCGGCCCGGGCACCGCGGTGTCGGTGATCGGCGGGCCGGGTGGGATCGGCAAGACCTCGCTCGCGGTGGTCTGGGCGCACCGCAACGCGGACCGGTTCCCCGACGGGCAGCTGTTCGTCGACCTGCACGGGTTCAGCCCGTCGTGGCCGCCGACCACGGCGTCCGACGCCCTGGGCGGGTTCCTGGACGCCCTCGGCGTCGATCCCCGCGGCGTGCCGCCGGAGGTGGACGCCCGCGCCGCGTTGTTCCGCAGCCTGGTGGCCGACCGGCGGGTGCTGGTGGTGCTGGACAACGCGGCCGCCGCGGACCAGGTCGTTCCGCTGCTCCCGGGCGACCCGACCTGCGCGGTGCTGGTCACCGGCCGCACGGTCCTGTCGTCGGTGATCGACCGGTACGGCGCCCGCCACCTGCACCTCGGCGTCCTGGACCGCGGTGAGGCCCGGGCCCTGCTCGCCGCGCGCCTGGGCGCCCGACGCGTCGACACCGACGCCGTCGACGAGCTGATCGCGCTGTGCGGGCACCACCCGTTGGCCCTGACGATCACCGCCCGCCGGGCGCTCACCCGCCCGGGCCTCCCGACGGTGGCCCTCGTCGCGGAGTTGCGCGACCTCGGACCGGAGGTGTTCGACCACGAGCACGACCCCGCCGCCGGCCTGCCCACCGTGCTGTCCTGGTCGTTGCGCCACCTCACCGACCGCCAACGGCGGGCGTTCGCGCTGCTGGGCGTCGCGCCCGGACCCGATTCGGCCCTGCCCGCCCTCGCGGCCCTGCTCGACCTGCCGCCGACGCCGACCCGCGCGGTGCTGCGGGCCCTCGCCGACGCGTCGCTGGTCGCCCACGTCCCCGGCGGCCGGTTCGGCATGCACGACCTCGTGCGCGCCTACGCCGTCACGGTCGCCGACGGCGAACTCACGCGACGGGACCGGGACGCGGCACTGCGCCGGTCGGTCGACCACTACGAGCGCACCGCCCACGCCGGCGACCGGCTGCTCAACACCCGCCGGGCGTCCGCCGGATCACCACCCGCTCCGGTGTTCGCCGACCGCACCGCCGCGCTGGCCTGGTTCGACGCGGAACGGGTGACACTGCTCGCCGCCCAGCGCGCCGCGGCGGACGCCGGGTGGCACGACGCGGTGGCCGACCTGGCGTGGGCGTCGGCCAGTTTCCACGACCGGAGGGGACACCTGCACGACCGCGTCACCGTGTGGCGGACCGTGCTCGACCTGGCCGCGCACCTGCCACCGGCCACCCGGATCCGCGCCCACCGGCCACCCGGATCCGCGCCCACCGCCACCTGGGCCGCGCGCACGGCGACCTCGGGCACCACGACGCGGGGCTCGAGCACCTGCGCACGGCCCTGGCCCTGGCGGAGGAATCGGGCGACCTCGCCCAGCAGGGCCACGCCCACCGCGAGCTGGGGCGGGTCCGGTCCCTGGCCGGCGAAGACCGGGGCGCGCTGGACCACGCCCTCGGCGCCCTGGCCCGCTTCCGCGCCCTCGACCACCGGGTGTGGGAGGCGAACGCCCTCAACCACCTGGCCTGGTACCGGGCCCGCCTGGGCGAGCACGACCGGGCCCGCGCGCACTGCCGGGCCGCCCTGACCCTGTACCGCCTGCACGACCACCCCGAGGGGACGGCGGCGGCACTGGACACCCTGGGCTACGTCGAGCACCGCGACGGGCACCACGACCTGGCCGTGCGCCACTACGACGACGCCATCGCCCTGCGCCGCGAACTGGACGACACCTACCGCCCCGCCGACACCCTGGAACGCCTCGGGCACCCGCTGCTCGCCCTGGGCGAGCACCGACGGGCCCGCGCGGTGTGGGAGGAAGCCCTGCGGCTCTACCGCGAGCAGGGTCGCGAGGAGGCCGGCCGGGTGCAACGCCACCTCGACGACCTCCCGGTCGGACCGACCCGACCGCACCGGACCGGGTAGCCCGCACCGGAGGTCGCGGGTCGGGTCAACCGATCGGTTGACGCGGGAGTCGACCTTCTCCTGTCGTGGAACGGTCCTTTCGCCGATCGTGCCGCCGGCGCGGCGCCGGCACGGTGGGATGCCGGGCAATCGGATGGGGGAACGGACGGTCATGCCGATCAGGGAACGCGCGACCGCGGTGGTCGCGGTCGTGGTGGCGGTGGTGGGGCTCGGCGCGGGGGTGTCGCAGGCGGGTGCCGGGCACCACGGGTCGCGGCGGGGTGCGGACTGGCCCACGTGGACCGGGGACCTCGCCGGGTCGCGGCACAACGCGGCCGAGTGGCGGATCACGCCGGCCACCGTCGGGAAGCTCAAGCTCAAGTGGGCCTACGCCTACCCCAAGGGCACGCCGCCGGTGCGCAGCCAGCCCGCGGTGGTGGGCGGGGTCGTGTACTTCGGGTCGCCGGACGGGACCTTCCACGCCCGGGACGCCAAAACCGGCGCGGAGCGGTGGGTCACCGACCTGACCACCATCTCGCCCGGCGGGCGCAAGGCGGTCCCGTGGGACGGGCCCAGCGTCGCCGACGGGAAGGTCTACGTCGGCGACATCCGCGGCTGGGTGTACGCGCTGGACCAGCGGACCGGCCGGCCGCTGTGGTCCAAGCAGGTCGACGCGCACCCGGCGGCCACGGTGACCAGCTCGCCGATCGTGTACGACGGCAAGGTCTACGTCGGCACGTCCAGCGGCGAGAACTCCAACAACAGCCCCGACGGGTCGCAGGACGACCCGAACTACCCGTGCTGCACCTTCCGCGGCCACATCGACGCCCTCGACGCGCGCACCGGCGAGCTGGTGTGGCGGCACTACACGGTCCCGCAGCCGCAGGCCGTCGGCACCTGGCCCAGCGGCGCGACGCGCTACGAGCCGTCGGGCGCGGGCGTGTGGAGCTCACCGGTGGTGGACAAGGCCACCGGCACCGTCTACGTCGGCACGGGCCAGAACTACACCGGCAGCGCGGGCGAGTTCGACACCCTGCTGGCGCTCGACGCCCGCACCGGCGGCGTGCGGTGGCGCAACCAGGTCACCAAGGCCGACACGTGGCGCGGGTTGTGCAACACGCCGGACGCGGCGGGCTACTGCCCGGGGCTGGGCGACGACACGGCGCTGGACTACGACATCGGCGCGACCCCGAACCTGTTCACGGTCAACGGCCGCAAGCTCGTCGGCGTGGGCCAGAAACTGGGCGTCTACCACGTGTTCGACGCCACCACGGGTGAGGTGGTGTGGCGCCGCCAGCTGGGCGTTCCGCTGCCGGGCGGCGGGATCTCGGGCATCCAGTGGGGTTCGAGCTACGACGGCAGGCGGCTCTACATCTCCACCTACTTCGCCGAGCCGGGCGCGGTGCACGCGGTCGACCCGGCCACCGGCGCGGTGCTGTGGAAAACCCCGAACCCGGCGGACGGCTGCACCACGGGCGGCGCGGCCGGGCACCCCGAGGTGTGCTTCCCGGCGCAGGGCGCGGCGGCCACGTCCACACCGGGTCTGGTGTGGGAGGGCAGCAACGACGGCAAGCTGCGCGCCTACGCGTCGGGCACCGGCCGGGTGCTGTGGACCTTCGACACGGTGCGCGACTTCGCGGGCGTCAACGGCGTGACGGGCACCGGCAGCGCGATCGCCGGCGGCGGTGGCGGCGTGGTGGTGTCCGACGGCATGGTCTACGTGCAGTCGGGCTACTGGCCGGAGTACCCGAGCGAGCACGGGCACGTGCTGCTGGCGTTCGGGCTGTGACCGCGGGCGCCGGGGTCGTCGTCAGCGGGCGAAGGCGACGGCCCCGGTGTCACCGTCGATCCGGACCGACGCGCCGTGCGGCACGGTGCGCTGCCCGACCCGGTGCCCGAACCCGACGTCGCCCACGATCGGCACGCCCAGCGGCGCCAACCGGTCGTGCAGCACGGCGGTGACGTCGCCGCACCCGTGCCACGAGCCCAGCGCGATACCGGCGACCCGGTCGAACCACCCGGCGCGCAGCAGCCCGGTGAGCATCCGGTCCAGCCGGTAGGGCTCCTCGTTGACCTCCTCCAGCAGCGCGACCGCCCCGTCGGGCGGCGGCGGGCCGAGCAGGCTCACCGTGCCGCCGAACGCGGTGCCGGTGGCGGTGCCGCCGGCCACCGGTGTCCCGGTCGCCGCCACGACGCCGTCCAACAGCGCCGCCCGGCAGTGCTCGCGCGCGACCTCGTCGCGCAGGAACGCGTCGGTGGCCACCATCGGGCCGAACCACGACACGACGCCGAGCCCGGCCAGCCGGTCGTGCACGGCGGTCAGGTCGCTGGAGCCCAGGAACACCTTCGGCCCGGCCGCGACCAGCGCGGCCCAGTCGACCAGGTCCACGACCCGCTGGCTGCCGTACCCGCCCCGGGCGCACAGCACGCCGCGCACCGACGGGTCCAGCCACGCCGCCACCAGGTCGGAAGCCCGGTCCGCGTCGAGGCCCGCGAGGTAGGGCAGGGTCGGGTGCACGTCGCGGGCGTGCGCGCCGGTCACCGCGTCCAGACCCCAGGAGCGCAGCACCGCGACCCCGTCGTCGACCGCGGTGCGCCCGGCCGGGACGGACCCGGCCGGGCTGACCACGACGACCCGGTCGCCCGGCCTCAGCAGCGGCGTCAAGAACGCAGTTCCAGTACCGGCACGCCGCCCGGGACGAACCCGAGGGTCTGCCCGTAGAACGACAGCTCGGCCTCCAGCGCGGCGATGATCGTCTCCGCCTTGCGCCACCCGTGCTGCTCGCCCTCGAAGGTGAGGAACGCGTGCGCGATGCCGGTGCCCGCGAGGTCGGCGGCGAACCGCTCGGCCTGCTCGGGCGGGCAGATCTCGTCCTCCAGGCCCTGCAACAGCAGCACCGGGCCCGCCAGGTGCCGGGTGCGGTGCGCGGGCGACCGCTCGACGTACCGGTCGGCGGCCTCGGGCAGCCTGCCGACGAGCCCCTCGACGTAGCGCGACTCGAAGTCGTGGGTTTCGCCGCCGTCGCCGGTCCACCCGGCCAGGTCCAGGATCGGGAACGCGACCATGCCGCTGCGGTAGGTCTTCACCGAGGTCAGCGACGCCGCCGAGGTCCAGCCGCCCGCGCTGCCGCCGCGGATCGCCAGCCGCGCGCCGTCGGCGGTGCCCTCGTCGGCCAACGCCTGGGCCACCGCGGCGCAGTCGTTGACGTCGACCACGCCCCACTGCTCGCGCAGCCGCTCCCGGAACGCCCGCCCGTAGCCGGTGGAGCCGCCGTAGTTGACCGACACGACACCGACGCCGCGGCTGGTCAGGTACGCCAGCTCCAGGTCGAGCACCGCCATGGACCGGCCGGTCGGGCCGCCGTGGACGTGCACCACGAACGGCGGCAGCTCGCCCTGGGGCGCGGCGAAGTCGGGGTTGGTCGGCGGGTACACGTAGGCGGGCACGTCGCCGTCGGGTCCGGCGAACACCCGCTCGACCGGCACCGGCAGGTAGGCCGGGTCGACGGTCGCGGCGTGCGACGTCAGGTGCGTCAGCTCGCCGGTGGACAGGTCCAGCGCGACCACGGAGGCCTCGGCGCGCGGACCGGCGGCACCGGAGACCACCACGCCGTCGTGCACGGCCAGCTGCGAGTGCCACACGGGCAGGTCGGTGTCGACGTCGGTGACGGTGCCCGACCGCTCGTCCAGCACGGCCAGCGCGCCCGCGCGCAGCACCGCGTGCCGGCCGGGGGAGATGGTGGCGAAGTACCGGTGGCCCAGCCGCCACAGAGGTCCGCCCAGCTCGTGCTCGCCGGGCGCGAGGTTGGTGGCGACGCCGTCCAGCCCGATCCGGAACAGGTTCCACCAGCCGTCGGGGTCGGTGATCGCCAGCAGCGCCGGCGGCCGGCCGTCGACGGGCAGGTCCCACTCGACCTGGCACACGGCCTCGGTCGGTCCGCCCGCGAGCACCCGGTGCTCGCCCGAGCCCACCGGCGCCACGCACAGCTCGGAGCCGTCCCACGGCATGTTCGGGTGGTCCCAGCCGATCCACGCGTAGTGCGTGCCGTCGGGCGAGACGCGCGGTCCGGTCATGAAGTGGTGGGAGGACGCCAGGACCCGCACGGGCGACCCGTCGAGCGGGATCGCGACCAGGTCGCGCCGGATGTCGGTGCGGGCGTCGCCGGTGACGGACTCGCGCACGCACCACACCTCGGTGCCGCCGGGTCCGGCGGTGAGGTCGGCGTAGCGGTGGCCGTGCCGGCGCTCGGGCTCGGGCGTGATCGCCGCGGGCTCGGGCCGCTCGGGGTCGAACAGGTAGACCCGCTGGTCGTCCCAGTGGGTGAACGCGACCCGGGTGCCCTCGGGGGTGTCCAGGGCGACCCAGGGCCGGCCGCCGTACTCGTGGACGCGGTTGCGCGCGTTCCACGGCGGCGGCAGCAGGTCCACTCCGTCGCGCACGAGCGCGACCCGACCGCCCTCCGCGGGGCGGCCCTCGGCCCACCAGGTCGAACCCCCGTGCAGGTCGACCCATTGCAGGCCACCACCGGCGGCGGCCGCGTCAGCCGCGTCGATGGGCGATGTCCAGGTTCCGTACGGTGCGATCTTCACCACGCCGCGACTGTATAGGGGTGCCGTCGGGGCCGGTCAGCCCCGATCGGCCGACACGGCGCAAAACCGGGGGGAGGGCTGCCGATCTTGTCCGGGTGGCCTAGGGTCGTTGCTGTCATGGCACGCGTCATCCACGTATTCCGCCAGCCCGACCGGTTCGTCGCCGGCACCGTCGGGCAGCCTGGCGAGCGCACGTTCTACCTCCAGGCCTCCGAGGAGGCCCGGCTGGTCAGCGTGGCGCTGGAGAAGCAACAGGTCGCCGTACTCGCCGAGCGCATCGGCTCGCTGCTGGAGGAGGTGCACCGGCGGTTCGGCGCGGACGTCCCCGAGGCGGTACCCGACGACCTCCGGGACACCGAACCCCTCGCGGTGCCGGTCGAGGAGGAGTTCAAGGTCGGCACGATGGGACTGGGCTGGGACGCCGAGTCCCGCGCGGTCGTCGTCGAACTGCTCGCGATCACCGAGGAGGAGATCGACGAGGCGGTGGTCCTGGACGACACCGAGGAGGGCCCGGACGCGGTCCGGGTGTTCCTGTCGCCGGTGGAGGCGCGGGCGTTCGCCGAGCGCGCCGACCGGGTGGTCCGCGCCGGCCGCAAACCCTGCCCGCTGTGCTCGGAGCCGCTGGACCCGGAGGGTCACGTGTGCCCGCGCCAGAACGGCTACCGGCGTTCGGACGAGGACTGAGCCCTTGCGGCCCGGTGACGACGGGGTGCTGGACTTCCTGACCAGGGGCCGCATCGAGGTCGAGGGACGACTGGTCGACGCCTCCAACGCGACGCTGTTCTGCGCGATCTCGCTGGACGGCGCCCACGCGCAGTGCGTGTACAAGCCGGTGCGCGGCGAGCGCCCGCTGTGGGACTTCCCCGACGGCACGCTCGCGGGCCGCGAGTACGCGACGTTCCTGGTGTCCCGGGCGGCCGGGCTGGACCTGGTGCCGCCGACGGTGCTGCGGCCGGGCCCGTTCGGGTCGGGCATGGTGCAGCTGTGGGTGGACACCCGCGAGGACGACGACTTGGTCGACATCGTCGCCGAGGACGAGGTCGCGCCGGGCTGGCGGACGGTGCTGCGCGCGCACGACCGGTTCGGCGACCCGGCGGTGCTGGTGCACGCCGACCACCCGAGGGTGCGGCTGATGGCGGCGTTCGACGCGGTGGTCAACAACGCCGACCGCAAGGGCGGGCACGTGCTGCACGCCCGCGACGGCGGCGTGTTCGGCGTGGACCACGGCATCTGCCTGCACGCCGAGGACAAGCTGCGCACCGTGCTGTGGGGGTGGCTGGGCGAGCCGCTGGGCGAGGAGGCGGTGGAGGCGCTGCTGCGGGTGCGGTCGGGGTTGGCGGGCGCGCTGGGCGAGGAGTTGCACGAGCACCTCACGCGCGCGGAGGTGCGGGCGCTGGCCGAGCGGGTGGACAAGCTGCTCGCGGTGCCGGTGTTCCCGGAGCCGTCGCAGGACTGGCCGTCGATCCCGTGGCCGGCTTTCTGAGGGCTTCTTCCCGGCTGGTGGTGTACTTGCGCGTGTGAGCGGTGTCCGACTTCGCGAGGTGACCGAGTCCGACGTGCTGGAGTTCTTCGAGCACCAGCGGGACCCGGAAGCCCATCACATGGCGGCGTTCGGGTCGGCGGACCCGACGGACCGCGCCGCGTTCCTGGTGCGGTGGGCGCGCATCCTGGCCGACGACTCGGTCCTGGTGCGCACGGTGGTGTTCGACGACCGGGTGGTCGGCCACGTGTCGCGGTTCGTCCAGTTCGGCGAGCCCGAGGTGACCTACTGGATCGACCGGGCACACTGGGGCAAGGGCCTCGCGACGGCGGCGCTGGCGGCGTTGCTGGAGCTGGACCCGACGCGCCCGCTGTTCGCGCGGGCGGCGGTGGACAACCTGGGCTCGCTGCGCGTGCTGGACAAGTGCGGGTTCGTGGCGGTGGGCGAGGACGTCGGTTTCGCCGAGGCGCGGGGCGAGGACGTGGAGGAGTTCATCCTGAGGCTGGACGCGTGAACGCCCGCCTGCTCGACCGGTTCGGCGAGGGCGTGCGCCCGTGGCTGGCCGGGTTGCCCGCGCTGGTGGCGGACCTGTCGGCGCGCTGGGACCTGCGGGTGGAGCGCGAGTTGACCGGCGGCACGTCGCACGCCCTGCTGTGCTCGCGCGCCGGGGAGCCGGTGGTGCTGAAGGTGACGCCCGAGCCGGGCATCGCGGCCGAGGAGGTGGCGGCGTTGGGGGCGTGGGCGTCGAGCCCGGGTGTGGTGTCGGTGCTGGAGTCGGACGTGGCGGCGGGCGCGGTGCTGCTGGAGGGGTTGGTGCCGGGCACGCCGGTGACCTACGGGCCGGCGCTGGTGGGCGTGCTCGAGACGCTGCACGTGCCGCCGCCCGCGGGGTTCCGGTCGTTGGCGGACCGGGTGGACTTCATGTTCGGCCTGGCCGCGCGGCGTCGTGGGCGGGACTTCTCGGCGGCGCACGCGGTGGCGGCGCGGCTGGCGCGGGACCGGGTGCCGGCGGTGCTGCTGCACGGCGACCTGCACCTGCTCAACGTGCTGGAGTCGGCGCGCGGCCCGGTGGTGATCGACCCGCGTCCGTGCGTGGGGGACGCGGCGTTCGACGCGGTCGACTTCGCGTGGGCGGCGCCGTCGCCGGACGAGGGTGTGGAGCTGCTCTCGAGGGTGGTCGACGGCGACCGGCTGCGCGCGTGGTGCGACGTGCTGTCGGTGTTCCGCCCTACTTCTTGAGCTCGCAGACCAGGCCGTCGTTGTCGCGGTCCTGGTACCAGTCGTACTCGGGGTCGACGCCCTTGGTGTACGGGCCGTAGCCGGCCTCGTTGGCCTTGACACAACTGGGGAAGCGCGGGTCGAGGGTCTTCTGCGGCTTCTGGTCGACGGGGTCGGCCTGGTCCACCGGCGCCTGCGTCGGCACGACGACCGGCGGCACCGCGACCGGCTGGATCGGGACCGGTGCGACGGTGGTGGGCACGACGACCGCGGTCGTGGTCGTCGTGGTGGTGGTCGTGGTGACGGGGGCGGCCGCGGTCGTCGGCGTGGTCGTCGGCGCGACGGTGCGCGTGGTGGTGACGGCACGGGCGGAGGAGGTGCCGGCACCGGTGGTGGCGGTCGGCCCGCAGGCGGTCAGCAGGGCGGCGAGCAGGCCGAACGCGGCGGCGGTCGTGGTTCTGGACATGGCGGTTCTCCCCTGATCGGCCCTGGTCCGTGCTCCGGTTGTCGCGGGACGTGGCGACGCCGTTAGCCCCGGCGTGGCATCGGTCATCCGTTCGGGTGACTTCAGTAGGTTGGGCCCGTGCGAGCACAGGACTACGGGCGCGACGTGCTGTCGGGCCGGAAGAAGAAGACCGTGCCCGAGGTCGTGGCCGAGGTGGGCGTGGTGGTCGAGGACCCGGCGTCGGGGTTCTGCGGCGCGGTGACGCGCTTCGAGCACGGCCACGTGGTGCTGGAGGACCGGCACGGCGCGACCCGGCTGTTCCCGTTGCGGCCGGCGGGATTCCTCCTCGACGGCCGGCCGGTGACGCTGGTGCGCCCGGCGCCCGCCGCGAAGGCGCCGACCCGCTCGGCGTCGGGGTCGGTGCGGGTGGAGGGCGCGCCGGCGCGGGTCGCGCGGGACTCCCGGATCTGGGTGGAGGGCGTGCACGACGCGGAGCTGGTGGAACGCGTGTGGGGTCACGACCTGCGCGTGGAGGGCGTGGTGGTGGAGCCGCTGGACGGCGTGGACGTGCTGGCGGAGCGGATCGCGGGGTTCGGCACCGGGCCGGGGCGGCGGCTGGGGGTGCTGGTGGACCACCTGGTCGCGGGCAGCAAGGAGTCGCGGCTGGTCGAGGGGATCCGGGACGCGCACGTGCTGGTGACCGGGCACCCCTACGTCGACGTGTGGCAGGCGGTGAAGCCCGCGTCGGTCGGGATCGCGGCGTGGCCGGTGGTGCCGCGCGGCGTGCCGTGGAAGGAGGGCGTGTGCGCGGCGCTGGGCTGGGGCGAGCCGTGGGAGGGGTGGCGGCGGGTGCTGGCGGGGGTGTCCGGGTTCCGGGACCTGGAGACGCCGCTGCTGGGCGCGGTGGAGCGGTTGATCGATTTCGTGACGGAGCCGGTCTGAACCGGTCTTGTCCGCTCCCGTTTGGTGGGAGGATGGAGAGGTGCCCGCGCTGATCTGGTTGATCCTCGGTGTCGTCCTGGTGGCCGCCGAGGTGCTGTCGGGCGACTTCGTGCTCGTGCTGCTGGGCGTGGCCGCGTTCGGCGCGGCCGGCGCGGCGGCGGTCGGGTTGGACGTGCTGATCTCGGCGGCGGTGTTCGCCGCGGTCTCGCTGGGCCTGCTGATCGGCGTGCGGCCGGCGGTGAAGCGGCGGCTGGCGCTGGGTCAGGGCCACCGCTCCGGCACGGAGGCGCTGGTGGGCGGCACGGCGATCGTGGTGTCCACTGTGGACGGGCACGACGGTAGGGTGCGGATCGGTGGCGAGGTGTGGTCGGCGCGGTCGATCGACCACGAGGTCATCGAGCCCGGCGCCGCAGTCACGGTGGTCGAGATCTCGGGCGCGACCGCCGTGGTGATGTCCGGTGCCTGAGTGGAGGCGGAGTTGACCACCATCACGCTGATCGTGATCGCGGTAGTCGTGCTGTTCGTGCTGATCGTCATGGTCAAGTCGGTCCTGGTGATCCCGCAGGCCACGGCCGCGGTGATCGAACGGCTCGGCCGGTACCGCACGACGGCGGCGCCGGGCCTGAACATCCTGGTGCCGTTCTTCGACCGGGTGCGCGCCCGGATCGACCTGCGCGAGCAGGTGGTGTCGTTCCCGCCGCAGCCGGTGATCACCCAGGACAACCTGACGGTGTCGATCGACACGGTCGTGTACTTCCAGGTGACCGACCCGCGCGCGGCGGTGTACGAGATCTCGAACTACATCGTGGGTGTCGAGCAGTTGGCGACCACGACGCTGCGCAACCTGGTGGGCGGGATGAGCCTGGAGGAGACGCTGACCTCCCGCGACCAGATCAACAACCAGCTGCGCGGCGTGCTGGACGAGGCCACCGGGCGCTGGGGCATCCGGGTGGCGCGGGTGGAGCTCAAGGCGATCGACCCGCCGCCCTCGATCCAGGACTCGATGGAGAAGCAGATGCGCGCGGACCGGGAGAAGCGCGCCATGATCCTCAACGCGGAGGGCCAGCGGGAGGCGGCGATCAAGACCGCCGAGGGTCAGAAGCAGTCGCAGATCCTCTCGGCCGAGGGCGCGAAGCAGGCGGCGATCCTGTCGGCGGAGGCGGAGCGGCAGTCGCGGATCCTCAAGGCGCAGGGCGAGCGCGCGGCCCGGTACCTCCAGGCGCAGGGTCAGGCCAAGGCGATCGAGAAGGTCTTCGGCGCGATCAAGGCGGGCCGGCCGACGCCGGAGGTGCTGGCCTACCAGTACCTCCAGACGCTGCCGCAGATGGCGCAGGGCGACGCGAACAAGGTGTGGATGATCCCCACCGACTTCGGCAAGGCGCTGGAGGGGTTCGCGAAGATGCTGGGCGCGAAGGGCGACGACGGCGTGTTCCGCTACGAGCCGCCCGCCTACGAGCCGTCGACGGCGCCGGAGGAGGACGACCCGGCGGTCGCGGACTGGTTCGACACCGCGCCGGACCCGGCGGTGGCCGAGGCGGTGCGCGCGGCGGAGGCCGTGGCGCGCAAGGAGGTGCCCGGTCCGCTGGGTCACCACTCGCTGGAGGGTCCGCTGGGCGGGCTGCCGGGTGAACTCCCGGGGTCGTCGCAGGTGTGATCTTCGCTCGTGTTCCTCGGGACGGCGGCCTTCGGGCCGCCGTTTTCGCATGTCCGGCCCCCAGTTCGGTCACGGAGGGTGGCGGCGTCACCCGTTCGTGGCGGGTGGGGTTGGATGTGCGAGGTGAACGAAGCGTTACCGGGTCGGGTGGAATTCGTGCTGTCCCGGACCGAGGAGTCGTGGTCGTGGCGGTGGGCCGGGTTGGCCGCGGTGGTCGCCGAGCTGTCGGACCTGGTGCGCCGCGGCACCGGCCGGGTGGTGGTGGAGCGGGTCGTGGAGACGCTGGTCGTCGCGGTGGCCGCGGACCGGGAGCACCGGGTCCCGCTGGCCGGGCTGGTGGACCGGGTGCTCGATCTGCACGTGGTGGCGTGCGTGGGCGAGCCGCCGGACCCGGTGGCGTTGGCGGACTGGCTGCTGCGCGTGCAGGTGGACTTCGCGGAGTCGCCGGAGGTGCGGCTGGCGCCGTACGCGACGGCGTTGGGCGCGGCGGGGTTGGCGCGCTACCGGCGGGAGGCGGTGTCCCGGTTCGCGCCGCTGCCGGTGGTGGGTTTCGGGGTGCCGGGCCGCTACGACCGGACGCGGTGGGCGTTGTTGCGGGTGATGGAGGAGTTGGCCGAGCACACCGGTGACGTGGACCTGCACGTGCTGGTGCTGGGCAAGGACCTGTCGTCGGGGTGGCAGTACCTGCGGGTGGCGACCGCGTTGCGGGACGCGGGCCGGTCGCGGGAGGCGGTGGAGTGGGTGCGGCGGGGCGCGGAGGCGACGTCGTGGCGCGGGGCGGCGGCCCGGCTGGTGGACCTGGCGGTGGACGAGTGCCTGCGCGTGGGGTGGATCGAGGAGGCGTGGCGGTGGCGCTGGGACGCCTTCACCGGCCGCCCGGCCGCGGACACCTACGCGCGCCTGCGCTCCCTGTCCGGCGACCGCTGGCCGCGGGTCCGCGACCGCGCCCTGGCCCTGCTCCCGCCGGCGGAACTGCGCGCGGTGCTGTCCACCGAGTTGTCCGCCGCCCACGGCACCCGCGTCCACGAGTGGCTGGCCCGGGCCGTCGACCTGCTGGGCCCGGAGGCCGCGCTGCTGGGCCCGGAGGCCGCGGCCACCCTGGCCGCCGAGCTCGCCGACCGCGGTTGACCGTCGTCGCGGCGGTCAGTCGAGGGGCGGGCGCACGAGGTCGAGGCGCACCGGGGTGACCGCGTCCCGGACGGCCGAGACCACGGCGGCGTCGAGGCCGAACCCGCCCTGGCCGTTGCCGGAGGCGAAGCTCACCCGGACCTGCCTGCCCGCGGTGTCCCCGGACAGCGCGTGGAGGATCGCGGCGCCGATCACCGGGTCGACCCGGTCCTCGTCCACGAGGTGGACCAGCCGTCCGGACCGGGGCGCGCCGCGGTCGGTGACCTCGACGTCGTACCACTTCCGGTAGGGCGGCTCCGGCTCGTCGGTGTCGGCCGGGCCGGGCGGGTAGACGTCGAACACCACGTCGACGCCCGTGTCCGCCATCGCCTCCCACGCGGACCGGGGCACGACCGCGCCCACCTCGAGGTCGTCGAAGGCGAAGTAGCCGACGAACACGTCCACCCGCGCGTGCTCCAGCACGCGTGCCACCCGCTCGCGGCGGGCGCGGAGGAAGTCCACGACGGGTTCGACCGCCTCGAACCCCTCCCACCACTCCGGCGCGGGCGACCAGTGCCACACGGTGGCGTCGGGCCACACCCGGTACCCGGTCGGCTCGACGCCCATCACCCGGGTGATCGCGGCGACGTCCAGGGTGGGCGACACGACGCGCAGCGACGCCGACGACTCTCCCGCCGCGGTCACGCCCGCGCTCCGACTCGTTCCACCGGCCGAGTCCACCACCCGGCGCAACCCGTTTTCCGCGCCCCCGGGAGGTCAGAGCGGCGGGCGGCGGTCCGACCAGGGGCGGGTGCGTTCGAGTTGGGCGGCGGCGGCCAGCACGGTGTGCTCGTCGTCGGGCCGGCCGACCAGTTGCACGGCCAGCGGAAGGCCGGTGCGGCTGTGGCCGGCGGGGACGGACGCGGCGGGGTTGCCGGTGATGTTCCAGACCGGCAGGAACGTGGTCAGGCGGGACGCGGCGAGCAGCGCGGGCACGGTGGGGCGGCGGTCCCACTCGCCCACGCGGCGCGGCGGCCGGGTCAGCACGGGGGTCAGCAGCAGGTCGTGGCCGTCGAACACCCGGTTGGCCTGGGCGGCCAGGAGGTCGCCGCGGGCCAGGGCGGCGCGCACGACCGGCGCGGGCAGCGCGCGGCCGAGGGCGGCGACGCGGCGGGTGCGGCGGTCGAGCCGGTCGGGGCGGTCCAGCGACGCCTCGCCGAGCGCCGCGCAGTGCAGGTAGCGGGCGGCGAACGCGGCGGACCCGGCGACGTCGTCCATCTCCGGGTCGACCCGGGTCACCTCGTGGCCGAGGTCGGCGAGCAGGTGCGCGGTGTCCAGCACGGCGTCGCGGACCTCGTCGGACAGCGGGATGCCGGGACCCCAGGTGCGCAGCGACACCGCGACGCGCAGCCGGCGGGGGTCGGCGGCGGCCGCGGCGGACAGGTCGGAGCCGGGCGCCAGCACGTCGAGCAGCAGCGCGGCGTCGCGGACGTGCCGGGCGAGGGGACCGGCGACGACGAGCCCGGTCCACAGGTCCGCGTCGGGGGCGAGCGGCACCCGGTCGCGCTGGGGTTTGAGGCCGAACACGCCCGTGCACGCCGACGGGATGCGGATGGACCCGGCCCCGTCGGTGCCGACGGCCGCGCCCACGAACCCGGCGGCGACCGCGGCCGCGGACCCGCCCGAGGAGCCGCCGGGGGTGTGCTCGGGCGACCACGGGTTGCGGGTGGCGCCGGCCCAGCTGGACTCGGTGTGCGGCCACAGCCCGAGTTCGGGCATCCGGGTGCGGCCCAGGACGACGGCGCCGGCGGCGCGCAGCCGGGCGACGACCTCGCAGTCCCGGTCGGCGGCGCGCTCGACGGCGGCGGTACCGCGGGTGGTGGGCAGCCCGGCGATCGCCAGGTCCTCCTTCACCGCGACGGGCACGCCCAGCAGCGGCAGGTCCTCACCGGCGGCGCGGCGCGCGTCGGCCTGGTCGGCCTCGGCGAGGGCGCGGCGGGCGAACACGACCCGGAACGCGTTGAGCCGCCGGTCGTGCCGCTCGACGCGGCGCAGGCACTCGGCGACGAGGGCGGCCGAGGTGGTCGCGCCGGCCCGCAGCAGTTCGGCCTGGCGCGCGGCGCCGGCGAAGCAGACGTCGACGAGGTCCATTCCCGCACCCTAGGGCAGAGCGGCGTCAGGTGGTCCGGTGACGCGCGCGGTGGCGCAGCACGAGGAACGCGATCAGCAGCACCGGCCACGGGAACGGCAGCGGGGAGGCGATCCAGGCGACCACCAGGACCAGCGCGAGCACCGCGGGCAGCGGCGGCCTGCGCCGTCCGGACGGGCCGCGGGCGACGGACGCGGCAGCGGGCGGGAACGGCGCGGGCAGGTCGGCGGTGAGGACCTCGAGGTCGGCCCGGTGGACCGCGGCGTAGGCGGCGGTGATCCGCTCCTCGGCCTCGCCGAGCCCGAGCCTGCCCTCGCCGACGGCGTCGCGCACCCGGGCCACGACCCGTTCCCGCTCGGCGTCGGAGGCCCGCACCCCGGGTGCCGGCGGGTAGGCGGGAGGCGGGAGGTGCGGGGTGGTGACGTGGGGGCCGGTGTCGGCGATGTCCGGTTCGGGTGCGTCGGCGCGGGGATCGGTCATGGTGTCGATGGTCCGCGTTCCGCAGGGCACCGGCGTCGGGCGCGAAGCGGCGACCGGCCGTACGTCCGCCGACGTACGCCGGTGGGGGCATGATCGGGGTATGTCCGGTACCTGGATCGCGGTCGCGGCGGCCGTCGTGGTGGTCGGTGTGATCGTGTTCCGCCATCACCGGCAGTCCCGCGCGGAGACGTTGTTGGACGAGCACGCGCGTCGCCGCACGGCCGCGGTCGCGCCGCCGTCGGTGACGCCGGTGGCGCGGTGGCGGGAGGCGAACCGGCTGTTCCGGGCGGGCGATCCGCGCGGGTTGGCGCTGCTGGCCCGGATCGGGGCGGCGCTGCCGCGGCGGCGGCAGGCGGTGGTGGACTCGTGGTTGGCGGCGCTGCGGGGCGGGGTGTCGCGCGGGTTGGACGCCCGGTGGCGGCGGGCGGTGCAGGCCGAGCTGGTGGCGCACCTGCGGCCGGGCGCCGGGTACTGGCCGGGGATGGACCTGCGGGCGCCGGGCGCGATCCTGGTGGACCTGGACCTGTCGGGGTGCCGGGTCGGCGAGGTCGACTTCTCGGGCGCGGTGTTCGTGGGCGACGCGCGGTTCACCGCGATGACGGTGACGGGCTCGGCGGACTTCTCGGCGGCCCGGTTCCTGCGGCACGCCCTGTTCGGCGAGGTGCTCTTCGCCCGGTCGGCGGCGTTCGTGCTGACGGTGTTCTGCGGCAACGTGGTGCTGCGGCGGGCGCAGGTGACCGGTGACGCGGCGTTCACCGACGCGAAGATCTCCGGGCGGGCGGACCTGAGCGGGGTGGAGTTCACCGGCGCGGCGGACCTGCGGCACGTGTTCTTCGGCGGGCGGGCGCTGTTCGCCGACGCGGTGTTCGGCAAGGACGCCTACTTCAACGGCTCGTGGTTCCGGGGCCGCACCGACGTGGGGTCGGTGCTGGTGGGCGCGACGGCGGACTTCGAGGCGGTCCGGTTCGGGCACCGGGTGACCCGCCAGGGCTGATCCGGTCAGGCACGCTTGCGGTGGCGGGCGACCTGTTCGCGGTTGGCGCACCGGGTGGAGCAGTAGCGGCGTCGGCCGTTGCGGGAGGTGTCGACGTAGACGACGCGGCAGCCGGGCGCGGCGCAGCGGCCCAGCCGGTCGGGCGCCTCGCAGAACAGGTGGGCCACGCCGGAGGCGGTGAACGCGCGGACCCGGTCGGGGGTGGGCGCGTGTTCGGGGGCGAAGTGCAGGTGGGGTGCGCGGCCGTCGTGGGTGGAGAGGTAGGGGCCGGTGGCGGCGTCGGCGAGCAGCGCGTTGAGCCGGGCGATCGAGTCGGGCGCGCGGTCGAACACCGGTTCCAGCCGGCGCGCCCAGGCGAGCACGGCCGCTGCGCCGGCGGTGTCGAGGTCGCGGACGGGCGCGTAGTGGTGGGCGTGCAGCAGGGCGACCAGGTCGGCCGGGGTGCTCGCCGGGTCGGCGTTGACCAGGGCGGCGGCGAGGTGCGCGGCCGCCCCGCCGTAAGGGTTGAAATGCACTGAACCATGACAGCACGCTGGGTGCCGTGACCACCAGATGCCCCTCCTGCGGCTGGCCCGCCGGTGACCGCGCGTATCCGACGTCGACTCACGGACGGGTGACCTACGTCCGTTGTGTGTGCGGAGTGTGGTTGATCGAGCAGGACGGCGAGGTGGTGGCGTCGGCGGGCCCGCGGAGATCGGCTAGTGTCCCGTCCCCGTGACGACCACCCGCCGTGACCTGCTGTGCGACTGCGCGATCGCGGTGCTGGCCGCCGAGGGCGGCCGGGGACTGACCCACCGCGCGGTGGACCGGGCCGCGGGCGTGCCGACCGGCACCACCAAGAACTACTTCCCGAGTCGTGACGCGCTGTTGGGCGGCGCGGCGCGGCGGATGACCCGGTTGCACGAGCAGGCCGTCACCCGGTTGCGCGAGACGACACCCGAGCGGGTGTCGCCCGCGGAGGTGGGGGAGTTGTACCCGGCGTTGCTGCGCCGGTCGTTGGAGGACCCGACGCGGCTGCTGGCGATGGCCGAGCTGTACCTGGAGGCGGTGCGCCGCCCGGCGGTGCGCGCGGAGCTGGGTCGGATGGCGGTGGCCAACGCGGAGGCGGGCGCGGGCCTGCGGTCGGCGGCGGGCCTGGCAGGCGGCACCCGGGACGCGGGCGTGCTGGACGCCTACTTCCTGGGCGTGGCGGTGTCGATGCTGGCGCTGCCCGCCGAGTCGCTGCGCGAGGTCGGCCTGGACGACCCGTACGAGCTGGGCCTGGGCCTGTTCCAGGCGGTGGTGCCGGGCCACGCCCCCACCGACACCGCCACCGTCGCGGGTGACGCGGCGGATCACTCGTCGGGGTGATCGGCGGCTGGGTAGGTTCGGCCCCATGACGATCACCCCGCGACCGGCCGGGCACCTGACCGTGGTCACCGGAGGCAGCCGCGGCATCGGCGCGGCCACCACCCGGCTGCTGGCCGCGCGCGGTCACCGCCTCGTGCTGGGCTACCGCGTCGCGCGCGAGGAGGCCGAGGCCCTGGCCCGGGAGGTCGACGGGCTGGCGGTGCGCGCCGACGTCGCCGACGAGCACGACGTGGACGCCCTGTTCGACGCCGCCGCCCGCCTGGGCCGGGTCACCGGGGTGGTGATCAACGCGGGCATCACCAGCCCGGCGGGCCCGCTGGCCGACACCGCCACCGCCGACCTGCGCCGGGTGGTCGACGTCAACGTCACCGGCGCCCTGCTGTGCGCCCGGCGCGCCGCCCGCGACCTGGACCGCGGCGGCGCGATCGTCGCGGTGTCCTCCGCGGCCGCCACGCTGGGCAGCCCGGGGGAGTACGTGCACTACGCGGCGAGCAAGGCCGCCGTGGACGCGATGACGATCGGGCTGGCCAAGGAACTGGGCCCGCGCGGCGTCCGGGTCAACGCGGTCGCCGCCGGCACCGTGCACACCGACATCCACCGGCTCTCCGGGATGCCCGACCGGCCCGAGCGCGTCGCGCCGCGGATCCCGCTGGGCCGCGCCGGGCAGCCGGACGAGATCGCCGCGGCGATCGCCTGGCTGCTGTCGGAGGAGGCCTCGTTCACGACCGGGGCGGTGCTGCGGGTGGCCGGCGGGCTGTGAGCACGACCGGGCCGTCCTCGGTGATCGCGATCGAGTGCTCCACGTGCGCGGCCCGACTGCCGTCCACCGTGCGCAGCGCCCACCCGTCGGCGGCCTCGTAGTAGCCGTCGCCGCCACCGCGGTGCAGCATCGGCTCGATCGCGATCGCCATCCCCGGCAGCAGCCGCAGCCCGCGACCCGCGCGGCCCTCGTTGGGCACGCCGGGCGACTCGTGCATCTCGCGGCCGATGCCGTGCCCGCCGAAGTCGCCGGGTATCCCGTACCCGCCGGCCCGGGCGATCGCGCCCACCGCGGCCGACACGTCGCCCAGCCGCGCGCCCGGCACCGCCGCCGCGATGCCCGCGGCCAGCGCCCGCTCGGCGGTCTCGATCATCCGCGCGTCGCGCGGGTCGGCCCGGCCGACCACGAAGCTGATGGCGGAGTCGCCGTGCCAGCCGTCCAGGTGCGCGCCGAAGTCCAGGCCCACCAGGTCGCCCTCGCGCAGCCGGTAGCGGTCGGGGATGCCGTGCACCACCACGTCGTTGACCGACGCGCAGATCACGCCGGGGAACGGGGTCGGCGCGAACGCCGGGTGGTAGTCCAGGAACGACGAGCCCGCGCCCGCCTCGTGCAGCACCTGCCGCGCGACGTCGTCGAGCTCCAGCAGCGACACCCCGACCGCGGCGCGCTCGCGCATCGCCGTCAGCGCCTCCGCGACGACCAGGCCGGCGGCCCGCATCGCGTCGATCTCGCCGGGGGACTTCAGTTCGATCACCAGCTGCTCCCAACCGCACCGGGATAGTAATACCGGTATTAGTATCACAGCATGGTGCGTCAGCCGCTCACCCCCTCCGACCGCCGCCGCGGCGAACTCCTCGGCGAACTCCTCCGCCACGCCCGGGGCGACCGCAGCATGGTCGACATCGCCGCGCGCAGCGGCGTCTCCGTGGAAACCCTCCGCAAGATCGAACGCGGCCGCATCCCCACCCCCGCGTTCTTCACCGTCGCCGCGCTCGCCGACGCCGTCGGCCTCTCCCTGGACGACCTGCGCCGCGCCCTCGAACCCCAGCCCCTGACCGCCTAGTGCCCGACCACGCCGCCCTCGTCACCGCCCACCCGCTGCGCCCGGTGCCCCTGGTCCCCGAGGTCGCGCTGCACACCGCCGACGACATCACCGCCCTCTGGGAGACCACCGGCCACCCCGACCCGCCCTTCTGGGCGTTCCCCTGGGCGGGCGGCCAGGCCCTGGCCCGCCACCTCCTGGACCACCCCCACCTCACCGCCGGCCGCCGCGTCCTCGACCTCGCCACCGGGTCCGGCCTCGTCGCCATCGCCGCCGCCCGCACCGGCGCCACCGTCACCGCCAACGACGTCGACCCCGCCGCCCTCGCCGCCACCACCCTCAACGCCCGCGCCAACCGGGTCACCGTCCACACCCGACCCGGCGACCTGCTCGACCACGACCCCGACACCGACGTCCTGCTCGCCGGCGACGTCTTCTACGACCGCGACCTGACCGCCCGCGTCCTGCCCTTCCTGCGCCGCGCCCACGCCCGCGGCGTCGAGGTCCTGCTCGGCGACCCCGGCCGCGCCCACCGCCCCCGCACCGGACTCACCCTCCTCGCCACCCACGACGTGCCCGTGCCGCACGACCTCGAGGGCGTCACCACCCGCACCACCACCGTCTGGCGACTCGACGCCGGGGGAGACCCCTAACCCCGGGCGAACCGGTCCGTCGCCGCCAGCACCGCCGCCGCCATCCCCGGATCCGACGCCGCGTGCGCCGCGCCCGACACCACCACCAACTCCGCGTCCGGCCACGCCCGCGCCAACGCCCACGCCGTCGCCAACGGACCCTGCAAGTCCACCCGACCGTGCACCAACACCCCCGGGATGCCCCGCAACCGGTGCGCCTCCCGCAGCACCACCCCGTCCTCCAACCACGCCCGGTGCGCGAAGAAGTGCGCCGTGATCCGCGCGAACGCCAACCGCCACGCCGGATCCGCCCACCGCGGCCCCGGCACGTAGTCCGGGTCCAGCGACACGATCGACCCCTCCCACGCGCACCAGTCGTCCGCCGCGCGCCGCCGCACCGCCGGATCCGGGTCGTTCAACAGCACGTCGTAGGCCGCCACCAGGTCCGCCGACCCCGCCGGCACCCCCGCCCGGAACCGCTCGTGCTCCTCCGGGAACAACCGCCCCAACCCGCCGTAGAGCCAGTCCAACTCGTCGTGCGCACCCGTCGTGACCGCCACCAGCACCAGCCCGGTCACCCGCTCCGGGAACAGCTCCGCGTACCGCAACCCCAGCGTGCAGCCCCACGAACCCCCGAACACCAGCCACCGCGGAACACCCAGGTGCTCCCGCAGCGCCTCCAGGTCCGCCACGAGGTGCGCCGTCGTGTTCGCCGACAGGTCCGTGCCGTGCTCGGCCGCGTGCGGCGTCGACCGGCCGCACCCCCGCTGGTCCACCAGCACGATCCGGTAGGCCTCCGGGTCGAACTGCCGCCGCAACCCCGGCCCGCACCCCGTGCCCGGCCCGCCGTGCAGCACCACCACCGGCCTGCCCTCCGGGTTGCCGCACGTCTCCCAGTACACGCGGTTGCCGTCACCGACGTCCAACCACCCGTGCGCGTACGGCTCGATCTCCGGGTACACCCCGACCACCCCGCCTTCCCGACCAATTGCAACAGCACTGTTACATTAGCGGTCGTGACCAGCGACTACCTCGGCACCCGCCTGCGCCACCTCCTCGACCGCCTCGACGGCGACGTCGCCCGCACCTACACCGACCTCGGCCTCCCCGGCTTCCGCCCCCGCTACACCCCCGTCCTGCGCCTCGTCGCCGCCGACGGACCCCGCTCCATCCGCGACCTCGCCACCACCATCGGCGTCACCCACTCCGCCATCAGCCAAACCGTCAACCAGATGCGCCGCGAAGGCCTCGTCCACCTCGAACCCGGCACCGACGCCCGCCACCGCATCGTCCACCTCACCGACCAGGCCCGCGCCGTCCTGCCCACCCTCGAAACCGAGTGGCACGCCACCACCGCCGCCGCCCGCGAACTCGACGCCGAACTGCCCCACAAGCTCAGCGACCTCGTCGACGCCGCCCTCCACGCCCTCGACACCCGCCCCATGCACGACCGCATCCGCGCCCACCTCCACCACCCCTGACCCGAAAACCGACCGCACCCACCCGCGGAGGACACCATGGCCTGCCGCATCAGCGAACTCGTCCTCGGCGGCCCCCAACCCACCCTCTTCCTCAACCGCCGCGCCGAACCCGAGGGCAACGAGTTCTGCCTCCTCGAACCCCGCCTCGAACCCCTCCCGACCTAGCCGTACAACCCCGCCAACTCCCGCCCGATCCGCCCCAACTCCACCCGCACCCCCGCACCGTCCTCACCCACCACCCGCACCAACCCACCCCACCCCGCCAACTCCCGCGCCAGGTCCAGGGGAGTGGGCGCACCCACCCGCACCCGCGCCTCCACCGCGTCCACCACCGCGAAATGCCGCCCGAACCGGTGCCCCAACACCTCCACGAACCGCGCCGCCACCACCACCGTCACCCACGACGTCGACCGCCGCGCCTCCACCACACCCACCACCTCCTCCCACGCCACCGCCAGGTCGAACCCCGCCGGCCGCTCGAACACCCCACCCTCCTCGACCACCTCCACCACCCGATCCACCCGGAACGTCCGCCGCCCCTGCGCCGTACCCGCCAGCAGGTACCAAACCCCGTCCTTCTCCACCAACCCCCACGGCTCCACCACCCGCGACGACCGCCCCCGCCGCCCCTCGTACCCCAACCGCACCCGCGCCCGCCGCACCACCGCCCCCTGCAACACCCCCAACTCCGGCCGCTGCGGCCCGTCGTGACCCCACCGCGCCGGATCCACCACCACCGCGCCCGCCGCCGACTCCGCGTCCCGCCGGAACGGCTCCGGCAACGCCCCCACCAACTTCCGCAACGCCGCCCGCGCCTCACCCGACACCGCCGCCGCCGGACCCACCAGCAGGAACAACGCCTGCGCCTCCACCGAGCTCAACCCCGTCAGATCCGTCCGCGCCCGACCCACCAGCCGCCACCCGCCACCACGACCCGGCTGCGGGTACACCGGCACCCCCGCCGACGACAACGCCTCCAGATCACGCCGCGCCGTCGCCACCGACACCTCGAGCTCGGCCGCCAACTCCGCCGCCGTCACCCGACCCCGCGCCTGCATCAGCAACAACACCGCCACCAACCGGTCCGCACGCATACCCGCGATCCTGCCCGGAAAAGTGCGCACAGGATGAGCACTTCACCCACCACAGTGGAACCCGACCGACCACCACGAAGGGACCACACCGTGCTCCGGGGACTCACCACCACCAGCTTCTACGCCCACGACCTCGACGCCGCCCGCACCTGGTACACCGACCTCTTCGGCACCGAGCCCTACTTCGTCGTCCCCGGCGGCTACCTCGAATGGCGCATCGGCGACTACCACCACGAATTCGGCGTCGTCAACGCCGCCTACGCACCCCACGACACCACCACCGGCCCCGCCGGCGCCATCGCCTACTGGTGCGTGGACGACGTCCACACCGCCCACGCCGACCTCCTCGCCCGCGGCGCCACCCCGCACCACCCACCCACCGACCGCGGCACCAGCGGCTTCACCACCGCCTCCGTCGTCGACCCCTTCGGCAACGTCCTCGGCGTCATGACCAACCCGCACTACCACGACGTCCTGCGCACCCTCAAACCCTGACCCACCACACGACCGTGCCCCCGGGAGAACCGACCTCCCGGGGGCACGCCGTCATGCGAGCAGATCAGCAGAACCAGCCGTTCTGCACCCACCCGTCCTGGTGCACGTTCCCGTACGCGTGCCCGAACACCCACTGCCGACTGGGGGAGTAGCGCTGCACGTCGAAGTTGTCACCCGCGTACAACGTCCCGATCACCACACCCGCCGCCGTCGCCCGCACGTACAGGTCACGCGCGCATACCTGCCGCACCTCCGAGGCCGACACCGGACCCGCCGACGCCACCGGCGCGAGCCCGACCACCGCAGCCACCGCCATCACCACACCGAACACCACCCGCACGGTCCCCACCCCTCCTCAGTCGAACGAGAAACAGGAACGCAGCAGGAAACCCCACTGACTGTGGTTGTGCCACAACACATCCGCCGAACGGCCGTCCGACGTCACGTACCGCACCCCGATCCACGTACCCCGGGGGAGCACCACGATCGGATCCCGGTGCACACCACCGCCGTAATTGCCGAACAACGTGGTCGACTCGCACGTGGTGTGCGCCTCCCGCATCGGCACCCACGGATCGCTCACCGTCCCACTGCCGGCCGCCGACGCCGCACCCGGCGCACCCACCAACGCCACCGACGCCAACACCGCGACCACCGCGCCGCGAGCCGACCTCCGACGTGCTTGCACACGCATGAGCAGTCCTCTCTGGACAGGGAAGAGAGCACGACCCGACAACGATTACCAGGACGCCGCGAAACCCGGCAAGACAATCACCGACCACCGGTGCGGGAAAACCCGAACCCGACACACCCTCACCTCGGGAAGTGCTCCACCAGGAAATCCCGCAACACCCGCACCTTCAACGGCACGTGCGGCGACGCGGGGGACACCAGGAACAACGGCCACCCGTCCGTCCGGTACTCCGGCAACACCGCCCGCAACAACCCCTCCCGCACCGCGATCTCACCCACCAACCGGGGGAGCAGCGCCACACCCGCACCCGCGACCGCCGCCCGCCGCACGAACGTGATGTCGTCCGCCGCCAACGGACCACCCACCACCACGTCCACCGCCCCCGCCGGATCACCCTCCCGGTACAACCGCCACCGACCACGACCCCGATCCGGCCGGAACACCACGCACGGCCGATCCGCCAACTCCGCCGGCGACTCCGGCACACCGTCCCGCTCCACACAGGACGGCGACGCGAACAACCCGAAACCCATGTCCTGCAACTGCACCGCCGCCAACGCCGGATGCCGCGGCGCACCCACCCGCAACCCCACGTCCAACCCGGACTCCACCAGATCCGGCGGATCCACCAACAACGTCACCTCCACCCGCACCCGCGGATGCTCCTCCACGAACGCCGCCAACAACCCCGGCAACACCTCACTGCCCACATCCGGCGGCGCCACCAACCGCACCGTCCCCCGCGGCACCTCCCGCTCGTCGAACGCCGCGCTCGCCGCGTCGTGCAACTCCGCCAACGCCGCCGACGCCCGCGCGTAGAACGCCCGACCCGCCTCCGTCGGCGTCACCGCCCGCGTCGTCCGGTTCAACAACCGCGTGCCCAACCGGCGCTCCAACCGCGCCACCCGCCGACTCACCGTCGACTTCGGCACCCGCAACGCCTCCGCCGCCGCGGTGAACCCACCCGCGTCGACCACCCGCACGAACACCGCCACGTCATCGAGCTGCACATCCGGAACGGCCACGCCCGCCATCGTTGCACAACCGCGAACAATGTGTTCGCGAGCTCGGATCTAGTGCTCCGCCGACAACATTCATAGCGTTCCCCCTGTCGCACCCGACACCGGAGGAACCCCATGACCACCAGACCCCGACCCGGCCGGCTCACCGCCGTCCTCCGCAGCGCCCTGCCCGCCTACGCCTTCCCCGCCGTCACCGCCTACCTCAACGCCAAGATCATCCCCGACCCCGACCTCGCCGCCCGCCTCGAAACCGCCTCCTACAGCACCATCGCCATCCCCTCCGCCGCCTCCGCCGTCCTCGTCACCCTCTGGCTGCACAACCGCACCCCACCCGAAGCACCCACCCGAGGCCGAGTCGCCCGCGCCATGGCCCTCGCCGCCCTCGTCTGCGCCGCCCTCGCCGGCGCCGTCAGCGCCGTCCTCATCGCCAACGGCCTCCAGGACCTCTCCGTCCTCCAGTTCACCCTCAGCTCCGCCGTCATCGGCGGCAGCATCTCCGCCCGCGCCTGGGCCCGCTCCCGGCGCCGCACCGCACCCACCACCACGACCGTCCACACCGGAAGGACCACGTCATGATCCTCGTCATCGGAGGCACCGGCACCGTCGGCGCCGCCCTCCTGCCCCGACTCGCCGCCCACCCCGCGCCCGTCACCGCCCTCGTCCGCACCCGACCCGCACACCCCGTCCCCGGCGTCCGCTACCTCGTCGGCGACGCGGGGGAGCCCAACGCCCTGCGCACCGCCCTCACCGGCGCCGAGCAGGTCTTCCTCGCCATGGGCAACGGACCCCGCCAACGCGAGCTCGAACTCGCCGTCGTCGACGCCTCCGCCCGGGCCGGCGTCCACCACCTCGTCAAGCTCTCCGCGCCGGCCACCGACACCGTCGCCGTCGCCCGACTCCACCGCGACGTCGAACACGCCGTCGTGGCCGCCCGGATCGACCACACCTTCCTGCGCCCCTACGCCTTCCACCAGAACCTGCTGCGCCTCGCGCCGATGATCGCCCACACCGGCATGTTCACCGGCACCACCGGCGACCACCCGCTCAACATGGTCGACGCCCGCGACATCGCCGACGTCGCCACCGTCGCCCTCACGACCACGTCCACGCGCGGTCAGTCGCTCGTGCTGACCGGCCCGGAGGCGCTGAGCTACCCGCAGGTCGCCGACCTGCTGACCAGCCTCGGCCGGCCGACCCGGTACGTCGACCTGCCGCCGGAGCGCCTGCGGCACGACCTGGACCGCATGGGGCAGCCGAGCTGGCTGGTCGACCACATCCTGGAGATCCAGAACCTGACCCGGACCCACCGCGAAACCCCGACGACCGCCGTCCGCGCCGTCACCGGCCACGAGCCGCGCGGCCTGGCCGACTTCCTGCGCGAGCACCTGCCGGCCTTCACCTCCCAGGGTGCGGCCCGGCCGGGAGGGGAGCGCCCGATCACCACTACTTAACATAATGTCGATTATCGGCATATCGGCGACCTGCGAAGACAGGCACCTGAGCGGGGTTCGCCGATATGCCGGTCGGTGACGTTCCCGGCGTGCACGCCGACGCGTGTCGGCCTGCGTGCGTCGACACGCGTTGGCGAGGCCGACCCGGGCGGGCGCAGGACGACGCCACGGGGCCGCGGTGAACCGATGGGACCGGCGCGGTGGGCGAGGTCGGACGGGTCGTCCCCGAGGCACGGGACGGGCCGCCGGACCCGGTAGAAACGTCACAGTGACGGATCAACGGTGGTGTGGCCGGGTGACGGCCGGGCGTCGTCGTCCGGCGCGCACCCCGGCGAAGATCATCACCAGGGGCCTCCGGGCCGGCCTGTCGATCACCCCGGTACGCGCCCGGCCGTCCGGCGACCCGACGGTCGGGCGCGTACGCGCGCGACCGTGTCGCGCGACGCCGTGATGCGTGCCGGCGAGGCCTTCGAAGGGATTCGGAAGCGGTCGATCCCCCGGTTGGGGTCGACCCCCTTCCGGGCCGATATTTCATGGATAATCGGCATTATCCATGAGTTGATCATGAGTCAGGGGAGTTGCGACCCGGCGCCACGGCACCCCACGCCGGCGGGAACGCGGAATTGTCGGTGGGGTGCGATAGGAAGATCCACATGGATGTCCTCGCCGCCCAGGAGCAGTTCTTCCTCGCCCGTCGTCCCCGCAAGGACTCCCCCCACACGACGGCGGCCTACCGGCGCGACCTGAACGGCGTCACCGCGATCCTCGCCGAGGTGGTGGGTCTCCCCCGCGAGCAGCTGGTCATCGCGCACCTGACGGCGGGCAACCTGAGGGCCGCGTTCGGGGTGTTCGCGGACTCGCACGCGAAGAGCTCGGTGCTGCGGGCCTGGTCGACGTGGAACCAGTTCCTGACCTTCTGTGTGGCGGACGACCTGGTGCCGGGCAACCCGATGGGCGCGGTGGCGCGGCCGAAGACCCCTCCCCTGGTGCCCAAGCCCTTGCGGGGCGAGGACACGCCGGAGCGGTTGCTGACGGCGGCCGCGGAGGGCGCGCGGCAGGGTCGGGACCCGTGGCCGGAGCGCGACGTGCTGGTGCTGGCGTTGGGGCTGGTGGCGGGGTTGCGGTCGGCGGAGATGCGGGGGTTGACGCTGGCGTCGGTGGTGGGTCGGCCGGGTGAGCGGCGGTTGCACGTGGTGGGCAAGGGGAACCGGGACCGGTCGGTGCCGATCGAGCCGGCGATGGATCGGATCGTCGAGGAGTACCTGGCGTCGTGCCGGCGGCGGTTCCCGCAGGCGCGGTTCGACCGGGGTTCGGCGTTGGTGCGGGACCGGCACGGTGAGCCGATCGGGCGTGGGGGCTTGGAGTACCTGGTGCGGTCGTGCTTCCGGTGGGCGGGGTTGCACGACCGGGTGCCGTCGGGTGCGAACCTGCACGCGTTGCGGCACACGTTCGCGACGCGGTTGGCGGAGGACGGCGCGACGGCGTCGGAGATCATGGCGTTGTTGGGGCACGCGTCGTTGGCGACGAGTCAGAACTACATCGAGGCGACGGCGCGGGAGCGGCGGGCGGCGGTGGCGGGGAATCGGACGTACGTGTCGCTGGGGCGGTTGGCGGAGCGTGCCGAGGGTTAGTCCGTTCGGGTGATGCCGGGCTGCGGAAACCGCAGATCGCGGGTACGCACTGGTCATGAGGTCCGTGTGGCGTGGGGCGATCTCCTTCGGGTTGGTGACGATCGGTGTGCGGTTGTACACCGCGACGGAGGAGCACGACTTCCGGTTCCACCAGGTGCACCGGGAGGACGGTGGGCGGATCCGCTACAAGCGGGTGTGCCAGGTGTGCGGCGAGGAGGTCGCGTTCGCGGACATCGCGAAGGGCTACGAGCTGGACGACGGTCGGGTGGTGGTGATGGACAACGAGGATTTCGACAAGTTGCCGATCAACACCGATCACGCGATCGACGTGTTGGAGTTCGTTCCGGTGGAGGAGATCGATCCGATCTACTTCCAGAAGTCGTATTACCTGGAGCCGGACAAGGCGGCGACGCGGCCTTATGTGTTGTTGCGTCGGGCGTTGGAGGACAGCGGCCAGTTGGCGGTGGTGAAGATCACCATTCGGCAGCGGGAGACGTTGGCGATGTTGCGGGCCCGGGACGACCTGTTGGTGATGCACACGATGTTGTGGCCGGACGAGGTGCGGCGGCCGGAGTTCGATTTCCTGGACGGTGACGTGGAGGTGCGTCCGCAGGAGTTGAAGATGGCGGCGTCGTTGGTGGAGAGCATGGCGGGGTCGTTCGACCCGGCGGCTTTTTCGGATGATTACACGGTGGCGTTGCAGCGGTTGATCGAGGCGAAGGCGGAGGGCGCGGAGTTGCCGGACGTGCCGGAGTCGGAGCCTTCGGGTGAGGTGATCGACCTGATGACGGCGTTGGAGCGGAGTGTGGAGCAGGCCCGTTCGGCGCGGGGTGGGTCGGCGGCGGAGGGTGGTTCGGGGAAGAAGCGGGCTCCGGCGAAGAAGAAGGCGAAGCCGGCCTGAGGTGGGCGGGGATCTTTCGGAGTATCGGCGGAAGAGGGTTCCGGGTGGGACGCCGGAGCCTTTTCCGACGGGGCCTCCCCCGGAGTCGTCGGACGATTCCGGGGGTTTTTTCGTGGTTCAGGAGCACCACGCGTCGAGTTTGCACTGGGATGTGCGGCTGGAGCGGGGTGGGGTGTTGGTGTCGTGGGCGGTGCCGAAGGGTTTGCCGTCGGACGTGGTGTCGATCCGGTTGGCGGTGCGCACCGAGGATCACCCGGTGGAGTACGCGGAGTTCGAGGGGGTGATTCCGGCGGGTGCGTACGGGGCGGGGGTGATGCGGTTGTGGGATCGGGGTCGGTACGAGGTGGTGAAGTGGTCGGACCGCGAGGTGGACGTGGTGTTGCGCGGTTCGCGGGTGGACGGGGAGTTCGTGTTCTTCCGGCGTGGGGGCGGGAGGGACTGGATGGTGAAGCGGCGGGGGGTGCCGGCGCGGCCGGGGTGGGTGGTGTTGCCGGGTTTCGTGGCGCCGATGCGGGCGGTGTCGGGGGTGTTGCCGGAGGGCGGGGGGTGGGGTTTCGAGTTCCGGTGGTCGGGGGTGCGGGTGGTGGCGCGGGTGGAGGGTGGCCGGCTGCGGTTGGTGTCGGGGTCGGGGGTGGACGTGACGGGGTCGTTTCCGGGGTTGCGGGGGTTGGGGCCGTCGTTGGGTGCGACGGAGGTGTTGTTGGACGGGGTGGTGGTGTCGCCGCCGGCGTTGGTGGTGTTCGACGTGTTGCACCTGGACGGGGTGTCGACGGTGGGGTTGTCCTACGAGCGGCGTCGGGCGTTGGTGGAGGGGTTGGGGTTGGCGGGGTCGGCGTGGGTGACGCCGAGGTGGTTCGCGGGTGGGGGTTCGGCGGTGGTGGCGGCGGCGCGGGAGCACGGGGTGTGGGGGGTGGTGGCGAAGCGGGTGGGGTCGGTCTACTCCCCCGGTGTGGTGTCCGGGGAGTGGGTGGAGGTGCGGGTTGGGTGAGGACGCGGTGGTGCGGGTGGAGGGGCGGACGCTGCGGCTGACGAACCTGGGGAAGGTGTTGTACCCGGAGGTGGGGTTCACGAAGGCGGAGGTGATCGACTACTACTCGCGGATCGCGCCGGTGTTGTTGCCTCATGTGCGGGATCGGCCGGCGACGTTGCGGCGGTTCCCGGACGGGGTGGGTGGGTCGTCGTTCTTCGAGAAGAACGTGCCGTCGCACGCGCCAGAGTGGGTGCGTCGGGTGCGGGTGGGTACGTCGGGGTCGCGTGGTGGCGCGGGGTACGTGGACTTCGTGGTGGTGGAGGACTTGGCGACGTTGGTGTGGTTGGCGAACCTGGCGGCGTTGGAGTTGCACGTTCCGCAGTGGACGGTGGGTGCGCGGGGTGGGCGGCATTCTCCGGATCTGGTGGTGTTCGACCTGGATCCGGGTGAGCCCGCGTCGGTGGTGGAGTGCGCGCGGGTGGCGTTGGTGTTGCGGGAGGTGTTGGTGGCGGATGGTCTGGAGCCGGTGGTGAAGACGAGCGGGTCGAAGGGGTTGCAGGTGTACGCGCCGGTGCGGGTGGCGGCGGCGGAGCGGACGTCGGAGTACGCGCGGGGTGTGGCGCGGCGGTTGGCGGCGGAGTTGCCGGAGTTGGTGGTGTGGCGGATGGCGAAGGTGTTGCGGTCGGGTCGGGTGTTGATCGACTGGTCGCAGAACTCGCCGGCGAAGACGACGGTGGCGCCGTATTCGTTGCGGGCGCGGGGTGTTCCGTCGGTGTCGGCTCCGGTGTCGTGGGCGGAGGTGGAGGGGTGTCGGGTGGTGGGTGATCTGGTGTTCGTGGCGGACGAGGTGCGGGCGCGGGTGGCGGCGTCGGGTGATTTGTTCCGGGTGGGTGTGCCGTCGCCGCTCCCCCGTTGACGGGGTCGTCGGGTTCGTCGTGTCGGGGGCGTGGGGTTCTGCGCGGGTGTTCTGGGGGTCGGGGTGCGGTTCGGGGTGTTGGGTCCGTTGCGGGTGTGGGGTCGTGACGGTGTCGAGGTGGTGGTGGGTGGTCCGCGGGTGCGGGCGTTGGTGGCGGTGTTGGTGGTGGACGCGGGTCGGGTGGTGGGTGTGCCGCGGTTGGTGGAGGCGTTGTACGGGGGTGCGGCGCCGGGTGGGGCGGTGAACGCGGTGCAGTCGTTGGTGTCGCGGGCGCGGGCGGCGGGTGTGGTGGTGGAGCGTTCGTCGGGGGGTTATCGGGTTCCGGTGGGGCGGGACGCGGTGGACGCGTTGCGGTTCGAGGACCTGGTGGCGCGGGGTCGGGTGGGTGAGGCGTTGGCGTTGTGGCGCGGGGTGCCGTTGTCGGACGTGGGTGACGCGCCGTTCGCGGGTGTGGTGGCGGCTCGGTGGGAGGAGCTGCGGTTGCGGGCGGTGGAGGAGCACGAGGGTGTGGTGTCGGTGGGGGTGTTGCGGGAGTTGGTGGCGGCGCACCCGTTGCGGGAGCGGTTGGCGGCGCGGTTGGTGTGGGCGTTGCGGGGTGAGGGGCGGGACGCGGAGGCGTTGGGGGTGTTCGCGTCGGCGCGGCGGGTGTTGGCGGAGGAGTTGGGTGTGGGTCCGTCGGCGGTGTTGGTGGAGGCGCACGGTGCGGTGGTGCGGGGTGGTGGGGTGCGTCGGGTGTTGCCGGCGCAGTTGACGAGTTTCGTGGGTCGGTCGGTGGAGTTGGCGGCGGTGGCGGCGGCGTTGGGCGGGTCGCGGTTGGTGACGTTGACGGGTGCGGGTGGTGTGGGGAAGACGCGGTTGGCGGTGGAGGCGGTGTCGCGGGTGCCGGGTGAGGTGGTGTTCGTGGATCTGGCGCCGGTGGCGGTGGGTGGGGATGTGGTGGGTGCGGTGGGTGCGGCGTTGGGGTTGCGGGAGGACGGGCCGGGGTCGGGGGTGTCGGTGGCCCGGTTGGTGGTGGCGTTGTCGGGTCGCGCGGTGGTGCTGGTGTTGGACAACTGCGAGCACGTGGTGGACGACGTGGCGGTGGTGGCGGGGCGGTTGTTGTCGGCGTGCGCGGGGTTGCGGATGGTGGCGACGTCTCGTGAGGTGTTGGGGTTGACGGGTGAGGTGGTGGTGCCGGTGCCGCCGTTGGACCCGGGGTCGGCGGCGGTGCGGTTGTTCGCGGATCGGGCGGCGGCGGTGTGTCCGGGGTTTCGGGTGGACGCGGTGACGGGGCCGTCGGTGGTGGCGATCTGCGTGGCGTTGGAGGGGTTGCCGTTGGCGGTGGAGTTGGCTGCGGCGCGGGTGCGGTCGTTGCCGGTGGCGGAGGTGGCGGCGCGGTTGGGTGATCGGTTCGGGTTGTTGTCGCGGGGGTCGCGGGCGGTGGTGGAGCGGCATCGGACGTTGGAGGCGGTGGTGGGGTGGAGTTGGGGGTTGTTGTCGGAGCGGGAGCGGGTGGTGGCGCGGCGGTTGACGGTGTTCGTGGACGGGGCGTCGTTGGTGGGCGCGGTGGCGGTGTGCGGTGGGGACGCGGCGGAGGTGGTGCCGTCGTTGGTGGACAAGTCGTTGGTGGAGGTGGTGGGTGGGCGGTACCGGATGTCGGAGACGGTCCGGGTGTTCTGCGCGGCGCGGTTGGAGGAGTCGGGTGAGGGTGGGGTGGTGCGGGCGGGGTTGGTGTCGTACCTGACGGGGTTGGTGGGTGGGGCGGCGACGGGGTTGTTGCGTGCGGGGCAGGTGGAGTGGTTGGGGGTGGTGGGCGCGGAGCACGGGAACCTGCGGGCGGCGGTGCGGTGGGCGGCGTCGGCGGAGGTGGGTTCGGCGTTGCGGTTGATGGCGGTGGCGGGTTGGTACTTCTGGTTGCGGGGGTCGCGGTCGGAGGGCGCGGCGTTGGCGGCGGAGGTGGTCGCGGCGGCGGGGGTGGCTCCGGAGGGGTTGGCGGAGGAGTTCCTGTTGTGCGAGTTGAACGCGGGCGCGCACGGGGTGGGTGGTGCGGGTGGGGTGGCGGCGCGGCGGTTGGTGCCGGAGGAGTTCCCGGGTCCGCCGGTGTACCCGTTCCTGACGTTGTTGTGGGGCATGGCGTACGGGGTGCCGGAGGTGTCGCCGGAGGACGGTGCGGGTGTGTTGGACCGGTTGGTGGGTGGGGATCCGTGGTCGGTGGCGTTGGCGCGGGTGGGTGCGGGGATGCGGTTCCAGTACGCGGGGGCGGTGGTGGAGGCGACGCGGGAGCTGGAGGTGGGGTTGGCGGGGTTCCGGGCGTTGGGTGAGCGGTGGGGTACGTCGTTGGCGTTGACGCAGTTGGCGGAGGCGTCGGCGGTGCGGGGTGGGTTGGTGGAGGCGGTGGGGTTGGTGGACGAGGCGTTGTCGGTGGTGGCGGCGTTCGGGGACACCGAGCACGTGGCGGGGATGTGGTGCCGGCGGGCGGAGTGGTCGCGGTTGTCGGGTGATCTGGACGGCGCGTGGGCGGATTTGGAGCGGGCGGTGGTGGTGGCCCGGGGTCAGGGTGCGGCGGAGGCGGTGGCGGCGGCGCGGGTGGGGATGGCGGAGGTGGCGCGGCTGCGGGGCGATCTGGTGGGTGCGCGGGCGTGGGCCGAGGAGGCGTTGGCGGTGTGTCCGGTGGGGTGGTTCGCGCCGGAGGAGGTGCGGGCGTTCGCGCGGGTGGCGTTGGGTCGGGTGGCGTTGGCGTCGGGTGATGTGGTGGGTGCGCGTCGGGAGTGGGTGGCGGCGGCGCGGTCGGGTGCGGAGTGGGGCAACCAGGTGGTGGTGTCGCGGGTGGCGGAGGCGTTCGCGGGGTTGTCGGTGGTGGTGGGTGACGGGGTGGGGGCGGCGCGGTTGTTGGGTGCGGGTGCGGCGTTGCGCGGTGGGGTGGGTGGGGTGGATCCGGACGTGGTGGCGTGTTCGGAGGCGGCGGTGGGGTTGGTGGGCGCGGGGGTGTTCGGGGTGGCGTTCGGTGAGGGTCGTGGGTGGGGTCGGGCGGAGGTGGTGGCGGCGGTGGGCGCGTGACGCGGTCGCCTTCCTCGCCGTCGGGGCTTGCCCGTTTCGGCCGGTGATGGGTGGTCGGGTTTACCTGCGGCGGGTGGGGCTGTGGAGCGCTTCCGCCGTGGTGGCGGTGTTTCGCTCGGGTTGCCCTCTCCCCCGCGGTACTTCGCCGACCCCGGGTCCGACGTTTGTGCGTGGAACGCCGGCGGAGGGTGTGCGCGTACGTGATCGACCAGTCCGTCGTGAGGAGCCCGCGGTCGGGTCTTGCGCGGCGAGCGGGCCGCGGCGGTGGACTCCCCCGGTGCCCTGTGCGGCCGGGTGCCGTGGTGGCCGGTGCTGCCTAGGGTGGGTGGATGCCGAGGTTCGCGAGTGCCGACCGGGTGGGTCGGGATGGGTTGGTGGAGTTCCTGCGTCCGCGTCATCGCGCGTTGTTGGTGACGCGGCGGGTGGACGGTCGTCCGCAGGTGTCGCCGGTGACGTGCGGTGTGGACGGCGAGGGGCGGGTGGTGGTGGCGTCGTACCCGGGGCGGGCGAAGGTGCGCAACGCGCGGCGGGATCCGGCGGTGTCGTTGTGCGTGTTGTCCGACGAGTGGGACGGCCCGTACGTGCAGGTGTTCGGGGTGGCGGAGGTGGTGGACGTGCCGGGCGCGGTGGAGCCGCTGGTGGAGTACTACCGGTCGGTGTCGGGTGAGCACCCGGATTGGGCGGAGTACCGGGAGGCGATGGTGCGGCAGGGCAAGTCGTTGATCCGGGTGACGGTGTCGGACTGGGGTCCGGTGGCGACGGGTGGTTTCCCGCCGGTGGGGTGACCGTGCCGTCCGGGCACCGGTCGGGGTGCCCGGACGGGGTGGGGTCAGGCCCAGGCTCCGCCCCAGCCGGCGGGGTTCTGGAGGATGGCGAAGACGGCGCCCTCGGGGTCGGCGAGGGCGGCGACGACGCCGGTGGGGGTGTCGCGGGGTGGCAGGAGGACGGTGCCGCCGGCGGAGGTGGCGGTGGCCGCCGCGGTGTCGGCGTCGGTGACGGCGAAGTAGGTGACCCAGCCGGGCGTGAGGCCGGTGTCGGGTGCGGTGAGGCGGCCGGCGATGGCGCGGGGCGCGTCGCCGGGGGTGGTGTCGTAGACGGTGAAGGTCTCCCCCGGTGTGCGGGTGTGCCAGCCGAGTTCGGTGGTCCAGTAGTCGTCCTCGGCGGTGTCGCCCATGAGTTCGACCCAGCTGGGTTCGCCGGTGCGGGGTTCGGGTGCCCAGGGTCCGTGCAGGACGCGGCCGGAGTCGACGGCGGCGCCGGGGCGCAGTTCGCGGGGGCCGGGTCCGGCGAACACGACGCGCCACCCGTCGGATCCGTCGCGGACGTGCACGGCGAGCCGGTCGCCGACCCAGCCGGTGAAGGAGCCGTCGGGTTCGGCGATCACCGCCCAGCCCAGCAGCGCCGAGTAGAAGTCGGCGACGGGCTCGGGTCTCGCGGTGGTCAGCTCGATGCGGCGGACACCGCGAGTGGGGGTGGCGGAAGACACGGCGGCGGGTTCCTCACGACGGGGTGGCGGATCATGAATGCGCACCATCCTCCGCACCCGCGACCCGGGACGACAATGCGCTGTTCGGACCAACGGGGTGCTCCGAGAGGACCAGTCCGAGTGGCCGGGGTCGGCCGAGGTGGAAGCCCTGTCCGACGCGGACGCCCAGTCGGGTGAGGGCCTCGACCTGGGAGGGGCGTTCGACCCACTCGGCGACGGCGGAGAGGCCGAGGCCGCGGGCGATCTCCACGATGCCGGCGACGAGGACGGCGTCGGTGGTGCGGCCGTCGATGCCGCGGACGAACTCGCCGTCGATCTTGATGCCGGTGATGGGCAGGTGTTTGAGGTGGACGAACGAGCCGAAGCCGGAGCCGAAGTCGTCGAGGGTGATGCGGCAGCCGAAGGCGCGCAGTTGCAGGGAGAGGGCGCGGGCGGCGTCGAGGTTGGTGACGGCGGCGGTTTCGGTGATCTCGAGGCCGAGGCGGCCGGGCGCGACGCCGGCGGTGGCGAGGCGGTCGAGGACGAAGCCGCCGAAGTCCTCGTCCTCGAGGGTGCGGCCGGAGATGTTGACGTTGAAGCGGAGTTCGGGGTCGGGGTGGGCGACGAGGGCGTCGATGGCGGTGGACAGGACCCAGCGGTCGATGTCGAGGACGAGGTTGGAGCGTTCGGCCTCGGGGAGGAACTCGGCGGGTCCGAGGTAGGGCTCCTGGCCGTCCTCCAGGCGCAGCAGGAGTTCGTAGCCCAGGGTGCGGCCGGTGGCGAGTTGGACCATGGGCATGGCGTGCAGGGCGAGGCCGCCGCCGTCGAGGGCGGCGCGGAGCCGGTCCATGACGGAGACGCGTTTGGCGGTGTCGGCGTAGTGGCCGGGTTCGTAGACGGTGACGCGGTTGCGGCCGGCGGCCTTGGAGGCGTAGAGGGCGAGGTCGGCGTTGGCGAGGACGAGTTCCCAGGTGTCGCCGGCGTGGTACTCGGCGACGCCGGTGGAGACGGTGACGCCGGCGCCGCCCGCGACGACGGGGAGCGCGGCGACGGCGTCGCGGAGGACCTCGGCGACGGCGGCGGCCTGGTCGCGGGTGGAGTCGGGCAGGACGACGGCGAATTCGTCGCCGCCGAGCCTGCCGATGAGCTGGGACCCGGTGAGCCGGGACCGCAGGGCGCCGGCGAGGGCTTTCATGAGCCGGTCGCCCACGGCGTGGCCGCGCAGGTCGTTGACGTCCTTGAAGTTGTCGAGGTCGAGCAGCAGCAGGACGCCGGAGCCGCCGGTGGCGAGGCGTCGTTCGAGTTCGCGGGTGACGGCGCGCCGGTTGGCCAGTCCGGTGAGGGGGTCCTGTTCGGCGAGGGCGAGGAGTTCGTCGTGGACGCGGCGGGCGCGGGTGATGTCGTGTGCGGTGCCCAGGACGCGCAGGGGTGTGCCGTCGGCGTCGGCGACGATCTCGCCGAAGCACTCGAACCAGCGTTCGGTGACGCGGTCGGCGAGCATCATGCGGTGGGTGTAGGAGAACCCGGCGGCGGTGTGCATGGCCTCCTGGAGGGTGGCCTGGATCATCGGCAGGTCCTCGGGGTGCACGAGGCTCGCGTAGCCGTCGTAGTCGAGGTCGGTGCCGGCGGGGAAGCCGAACATCTCCAGCAGGGTGTCGGACCAGACGACGCGGTCTTCGGCGACGTGCCACTCCCAGGTGCCCATGCGGCCCAGGACCTGGGCGCGGCGCAGGGCGTCGGCCTCGTGGGTGGCCTCCAGTTCGCGGTCGCGCCAGGCGGTGACGTCGACGACGCGGTAGAGGAGTTCGTCGTCGTGCCACGGCTGGCAGGTGACCTCGAGCCACCGGTGGCCCTTGCGGTAGGCCGAGGGGGTGAGCAGGGCGAGGCCCGCGCGGGGTCGTTCGGGTGCGCCGGGCAGCAGCGCCGGCAGCGACCGGCCCACCACCTGGTCCGCCGGGACGCCCAGCACCTCGGCCAACGCCGGGTTCGCCCACCTCAGCACGCCCTGTGCGTCGGTGACGCCGAATCCCACGTCGGCCCGGTCGAGCACCTCGCGGTGCAACCCGCTCACGGACCCCTCCTCGGCAGCTCGCGCGCCATGATGGGGTAGATCACGCTCGGTGGGCAACCCGACACCGGTCAGCGCAACCGCTCCAGTCCCCGGGCGGTGTCGACCAGCTCGTCGGCGAGGCGGCGCAGTTCGGCGCGGCCCGCTCCGTCGGCGGCGGCGGTCGCGACGTCCTCGGCGGCGCACCGCAGTTGGAACAGCCGGTCCTGGAGGTCGGCGAGTTCGCCGCCGGAGAGCACGACCGCGTCTTCGGGCAGTCCGCCGCGTTGCACGGCGGCACGGCGTTCGTAGGCGCGTTGCCGGCACGGTTGGGCGCAGTAGCGGCGGGGACGGCCGATCCGGCCCGTGTCGGGCAGCCGCCTGCCGCACCAGGCGCAGTGCCGTGGCTCCTCGCGACGCGGGACGACGGCCCTGGTCACCAATTCCATGGGCCGCGACGGTATCCCGCTACCCACCGGTCACCACAGCGCCACGCCGCCGGTGCACACTCCAGGCGTGACCGCGACCCACCCGTACCTGTCCCGCCCGCTGCCCCGGGCGTTCGCCCACCGGGGTTGGCACCTCGACGACCTGGAGGGGATGGAGAACTCGTTGGCGGCGTTCCGGCGGGCCGCCGCGGAGGGCTTCGCCTACCTGGAGACCGACGTGCACGCCACGTCGGACGGTGTGGTGGTGGTGCACCACGACGAGACGTTGGACCGCACGACCGACGGGCACGGGCCGGTGGCGGGGCAGCCGTGGTCGGTGGTGTCGCGGGCGAAGGTCGGCGGGCGGGAGCCGGTGGCGCGGTTGGAGGACCTGCTGGAGGAGTTGCCCGACGCGCTGGTGAACGTGGACGTGAAGGCGGACTCGGCGGTGGGGCCGGTGCTGGAGGTGCTGCGGCGCACGGGGTCGACGGGCCGGGTGTGCCTGGCGTCGTTCTCCGACCGGCGGTTGGCGCGGTTGCGGGCGGCGGCGGGGCCGGGGTTGTTGACCTCGATGGGTCCGCGCAACGCGGGCGCGTTGTGGGCGTCGGGGCGGGTGCCGCCGCTGCGGTTGCCGGTGCACGGCGCGGTGGCGCAGGTGCCGGTGCGGCAGGGTCGTCTCGTGGTGGTGGACGGCCGGTTCGTGCGGGCCGCGCACCGGCGCGGCGTGGAGGTGCACGTGTGGACGGTGGACGCGCCGGCGGAGATGGCGGCGTTGCTGGACCTGGGTGTGGACGGGCTGGTGACCGACCGGCCGGACCTGCTGCGCGAGGTGTTGCGCGGCCGCGGGCAGTGGTCGGGCGAATGATCGGCGACAGGTTGGTGGTGATCGTCGCCGCGGCCCTCGCGGGGAAGTACAGTCCGCGACCATGAGCGTGGCCGACCGCACCCCTCCCGAGATCGACCGCAGGCGCGAGCAGCGGGGTTGGATCTGGTACGACTGGGCGAACTCCGTGTTCCCCACCTCCGTGGCGCTGGTGTTCCTCTCCGGCTACCTCACCTCGGTGGCGGCGCAGGCGGCGAAGGCCGACACGGCCCTCAACGGGCCGAACCCGTGCGCGGAGAGCCGGTTGCGGGCGTGCGACATCTCCGCGTTCGGCGCGCACTTCCCGGCCGGGGCGCTGTGGGGTTACCTGCTGTCGTTGGCGACGGTGGTGCAGGTGGTGGTGCTGCCGATCATGGGCGCGATCGCCGACCGCACCCAGAACAAGCGGCGGATGCTGGGCGGGTTGGCGTTCCTGGGTTCGATCGCGACGGCGGCGCTGGCGCTGGTGTCGGGTGACGACTGGGGCCTGGGTGTGGTCCTGTTCATCCTGGCGAACATCTGCTACGGCGCGTCGGTCGTCGTCTACTACGCGTTCCTGCCCGAGATCGCCACGCCCGACGAGCGGGACTCGGTGTCCTCGCGCGGGTGGGCGTTCGGGTACCTGGGCGGCGGGCTCGCGCTGGGGCTGCACCTGGCGCTGTACCTGGGTCACGACGCGCTGGGGTTGTCCGAGGGCGCGTCGGTGCGGATCGCGTTCGTCCTGTCGGGACTGTGGTGGGCGGGGTTCACGCTGATCCCGTTGGCGCGGCTCAAGAGGCACCAGGAGCCGCACGGCGCGGAGACGGGCGCGTCGGTGGTGACGGCGGGGTTCGCCGAGCTGCGGTCGACGTTCCGGCAGGCGCGGTTGTTCCCGTTGACGCTGGCGTTCCTGGGCACGTACCTGATCTACACCGACGGGATCGCGACGGTGGCGAGCGTGTCGGCGCAGTACGGGCGCGACGAGCTGCACTTCGAGGAGAGCGTGCTGATCTCCACGATCCTGATCGTCCAGTTCGTCGCGTTCTTCGGCGGGGTGCTGCACGGGTGGGTCGCGAAGTACTGGGGCGCGAAGCGGACGATCATGGTCAGCCTGTGCGTGTGGATCGTGGTGGTCGGCGCGGCGTTCTTCGTGCAGGCCGGTCAGCCGGGCCAGTTCTACGCGCTGGCCGCCGGGATCGGCATCGTGCTGGGCGGCACGAACGCGTTGTCGCGGTCGCTGTTCTCGCAGATGGTGCCGCCGGGGCGGGAGGCGCAGTACTTCTCGCTCTACGAGGTGGGCGAGCGGTCGACGTCGTGGCTGGGTCCGCTGGTGTTCGCCGGTGTCGGGCAGGCGACGGGGTCGTTCCGGTTGGCGATCATCTCGCTGGTGGTGTTCTTCGTGGCCGGGTTCGTGCTGCTGATCTTCGTGCCGGTGTGCCGGGCGATCGCCGCGTCGGGAAATCCGGTACCCGCCAAGGTGTGAGCGCCGGCAGGCTGCCCGGCGTGACCACACCGCAACAGCCCGTGCCCGCACCGCCCGCGCCCGAGCACCTGTCGGGCGCGCGCCGGTACCGCGACGCGCTCGTCGCCCGTCCGCTGGGCTACCGGCCCCTGAGCCTGGACCTGGTGGTGCCCGAGGGGCCGGCGGCGCCGCTGGTGATCGCCGTCTACGGCGGCGCGTTCGCGACCGGGTCGCGGCGGCACAGCGAGGCCGGGCAGCACCTGGTGGACACGCTCGTGCCGCAGGGGTTCGCGGTGGCGCGGGTGGAGCACCGGCACTCCCGGGAGGCGCCGTTCCCGGCGCAGCTGCACGACGTGAAGGCCGCGGTGCGGTGGTTGCGGGTGCACGCGGCGACCCTGGGTGTGGACCCGGCGCGGTTCGCCGCGTGGGGCACCTCCTCCGGCGGGCACCTGGCCACGATGCTCGCGGTCACGCCCGGCCGGCACGAGGGCGACCTGGGCGTGACGGGCGTGTCCGGCGCGGTGCGGGCCGCGGTGGCGTGGAACGCGCCGGTCGACCTCGGCCACCTGCCGCCGCCTCCGCCCGAGTCGGCGTTCCACGCCACCGGGAACGACCCGCACGACTGGCTCGCGCCCACCCCCGAGGCGAAGGCGGCCGCGTCCACCCACACCCACGTGCGGTCCGACGCGGCGCCGCTGTTCCTCGCGCACGGCGAACGCGACTTCGCGATCCCCGTGGAGCAGGCCGAGCTGCTCGCGGCGGCCTATCGGCGGGCGGGCGCGCACGTGGAGCTGGTCCGGGTGCCCGGTGCCGACCACTTCTTCACCGACGCGGTGCGCGACGACCTCACCGGGCGGGCGACGCGGTTCCTCCGCGCACACCTGGCCTGACCGCGACCACCACGGCCGTGGTGATCAGCCACGCCGCCACCGGGCCGTAGCCGGAGCCCGGCAGCAGCAGCGACCACACGGCGCCGGCCGCCACCCCGAGCGCCCCGGCCCGCCAACACCCCGTCCGCGAACGGCATCCGCAGGTGCGACCGGAAGATCGACACCAGCACCTCGCCCGCGTCGATCCCCGCGTCCCGCAACC
>NZ_JBFAEO010000040.1:0-82444 GCF_040642015.1 Actinosynnema sp. NPDC020468 | reverse complement strand
CCTCTCCCACCCCCCCCCTCGGCCCGTGGCCCCGGGGCTGCGGGGGCGGCGGGGGGCGGGCCCGCCCCGCGGCCCCCCCCCCCCCGCACGCCCCGGTCACCTGTCAGGCCTTGCGGGTGCCGCGGTACTCCACGGGACCTTCACCGGGGAAGCGGGCGGTGCCGGTGAAGCGGGAGCCGCCGTCGAAGAAGGTGATCGCGGCGCTGCCCTGGTCGCCGCTCCAGGTGACGGTGGTGCCGGTCGACGGCGCGCCGGATCCGGGGACCACCTGGCTGCGGGCGGAGATCTGGACGGTCAGGTCCTGGTCGGCCTGCCAGCCGCCGCCGCCGGTGTGGATCTCGGTGCGGTAGGTCGCCATGTGGGGCCTCCTCGTGCTGCGGTGGACGTTGCCCGATCACTGTTACCCGGGCGGAGGTCCCCGCGCTCGCAACTGTGAACGCCGTGCCACTACCGGGTGGAACTCCTTCCACGAGGTGACCATCACCGGTTCGGCGGGTGCGGTCCCACCGGGGTTTGTGGGTCTGAGGAGCCGTCACGAGCCGACGTCGGCGCGAGCGAAGGGTCACCGCCGGCCGAACAACCGCCCCAGGAACGACTTCCGCCGTGGTCCGACCGGCGTCGCGGGCTCCTGCCGTTCGCCGTCGGCGCGGTCCGCGGTCTCCTCGTCCGGGTCGGGTGCCGGGTCGTACGGCTTCGGCGCGCCGTCCGAATCCAGGCGCCGCAACCACTCCGCGGCGTCGGCGGCGAACGACGCGAGTCCCGCCTCCCGGTAGGCCCGCTCCAGCAGCGCGACCGCCTCGACCCAGTCCGGCGTCGACACGTTCGCGACCGACCGCAGCGCGTGCACCTCCAGCGCCAGCGCCCCGGCCTCCGCCGGGGGAGCGGAGCGGGCGCGGTCCAGCAGGGCCCGGCACACCTCGTCGGCCCGCTCGCCGACGACCCGCGCCGGCACGAACGCCGGAATCGCCACGACCTTCGGCCGCACCGCCGCGAGCAGCTCCGGGTCGTCCGCCAGCACCCGCGCCAGCGGCGGGAACCCGGGCCGTGACGCCGGTGTCGCGGGCTCCGGGCGGCCCAGTCCCGCCAGCACGCCCGCCGCGGTGCGGGCCTCGGCCTCCTCGCCGAGTTCGCGGTGCTCGACGCACGCGACGTGCGCGGCGAACTGCGTGATCTGCCGCTCCAGCGGGTCGCGCGGACCGCCGCGCGTCGCCAGCGCCACCAGGACCAGGTCACCGGCCCGCGCGGCGACGTCGCCGTCGGCGCCGACCAGCATCGAGACGAACGCGGTGAACGCCAACGTCCGCAGCACGCCCATCGGGTCCTCGGGCCGGTCGAGGTAGTGGTCCAGCGCCCGTTGCGCGTCGTGGACCGCGCCGAGGCCTCGCCCGGCGTGCGCGAGGACGCGGGCCCGGCGCGTCCGCACGTCGGCGACGAGCGCGCCCGCGCCGGCGACCCGCAGGTACGCCTCCTCCGCGACGTCCAGCGTCCGCACGGCGGCGTCGTGCTCGCCCAGGGCGAGTTCGACCTCCCCGAGCGCGTAGTGCGTCGACCCGCACTGGCCGAGGTTGCGGGCGCTCGGATCGCGTTCCACCCCGTCGCGCAGCAGTGCGGCCGCGCGCCGGTAGTGGCCGACCGCGTCCCGCGCCCGGCCGGCGGCGACGGCCTCCTGCGCGGGCTCGATCGACGCCAGCACCCGGGCCTCGAAGTCCCTCGGTGCCAAGGGTTTCCCCGGTGTCGTCGGTTCCTCCGGTGCCGGCAGGGATTCCAGCCTGCTCACGAGCGCGAAGACGTCGGACCGCAGCCGTGCCGCGCCGGGCGCCCGGTCGACCAGTCCCCGCAGCCAGGTCACGACGTCCTCGAGCTGGGCCGCCTCGCCCGCGTCCGCGTAGGCACGGCCCAACCGGACCAGCGCCTCGACCCAGTCGGCCTTCGGGTCGCCGGCGACGCAGCGCAGCGCGTGCACCTCCAGCCCGAGGACGATCGCGGCGGCGTCGTCGGCCTCCCGCTGCCGTTCGACCAGGGCCGCCACCACGCGGTCGAGCCGGTCGCCGACCTTGCGCACCGGCACGAACCACTCGGCGCCGTCGACGTCGCCCCGGACCGCGGCGAGCAGGTCGGCCCGGTCGGCGAGGACCCGGCTCATCTGCGGTCCGACGGGCGCGTTCGTCCGCTTGTCGTGGGCGAGGAGTTCGGAGGCGTCTCCGCCGCCGACCTGCTCCAGGTAGCCGGTCGCCGTCCGCAGCGCGTCGAGGTCGCCGAGCCCCTCCGCCACCCACGCGCTCGTCCGCAGGGCCGTCGTGACCGCCTCGCCGTCCTCGGCGGACAGCCCGCCCGCGCCCATGACCTGCAACGCGATCATGTCCGCGACGGCGATGTACTCCGGCTCGTAGCCGATCATCGCGAGCGGTCGGGTGAACCGGGCGAGGTGGCGCAGGAAGACCGGGCGCTCGAACGTGCCGTCCAGCACGTGCTGCACGTCCGCGACCGTCGACAGCGGCCGGCGCAGGGCACCGTTGACCTCCGCGCGCACCGCCCGCATCCCGGTGAGCGCGTCGCCCTGTCGGCCGCCGAGGACCTCTTCGGCCCGGTCCAGCGTCCCGAGCGCCGCGTCGAACTCCCCGGCCGCGAACTCCTGCCTGCCCAACTCGGCCAGCGCCGTCCCCAGGCGCTCGCGCGGCACCGGCAGCGGATCGCGGCCGACCTGGGCGGTCGCCGACCCGACCTGCTCCCGGGCCCGGGCAAGCGCGGCGGTGTCGCCGACCGAAACGCCGCGCAGTTCCTGCAAGACCAGCAAGTGTCCTGTGGTGCGACGCGGCATCGGTGTCCCCCTGTCGACGGCGATCACCGCCGAACATAGCGGCGGTGTCCAGGGCTCGTCGCCGTCGGCCGGGGTGACCGGGGCGAGGAGGTCGAGCATTGCTCATTCAGTCCACAGTGGACTGATCGCGGCGACGCCATCGGGCGCGGACCGGCGATCCCCACCACCTCGTCGACGAGCGCGCGCCGGTCGGGTGGTTCGGCACGGCCTCGGCGGGGTAGATCAACACCGAGTCGACTGGGGGGAGGCCGGTGTGGCGGGGCGGATCGCGTACGGCAGGGTTGTGGTGTTCGGAGTGCTCGCCGGTGGGTTGTTCGGTGTGGGCCAGGCCTTGTTGCACCACGACGTGTGGGTCGGACTGGTGACGGGCCCGGGGTTCGGGCTCGTGTTCGCCTTCGCGCTGCGGCGGGTCGCGGGTTCCACGGCGTTGCGCGGCTTGGACTTCCGGCGCCGTCGTGCCGTCTCGCGCGCGCTGCGGCGTGGCGTGGCGGTCGAGGACGCGGCGTTGGCCCGACCGCTGGTGGACCAGGCCGATTCGGTGCTCGCCGTGCCGTACCCGGTGCGGACGACGCGGGCGGTGTTCGCCGCGCTGGGACTGCTCGGCCTGCTGATCGCGGTGCTGGGGTACCTGGACCGGGGCGTGTCGGGGCTGTGGGGCGCGGTTCCGCTGGTGGCGCTGTCGGCGGTGCTGGTGGTCGTCGTCCTGCCCCTCGGGGTGCGGCAACGCGAGCGGGTCCGGCGTTCCCGCGACGCGACGGCGGAACGGCACCTGTCCTGACCCGGGACGTCCCGCCCAGGAGGTCGTGATGCTCGGCACCACCCACGCCGGCACCGGCTGGTGCGCGGGACTCGCGCTCGCCCCGTTGCTCGAGGCCCGATCCGTACCGCAGGCGGTGGTCGTCGCCACCGTCACGGCCGGGTCGGCGCTCATCCCGGACCTGGACCACCCGGGCTCCCGCGCCTCCCGGCTCGTCGGGCCGCTCACCGGGGTGCTGTCGACCCTCGCCCGCGGCGCGTCGCGCGGGCTCTACCAGATCACCAAGGGGCCGCGCGACGAGCCGGTGTCGGGCAAGCACCGGCACGCCACCCACACCGTGGCGTTCGCCGCCCTGCTCGGCTGGTGGATCAACTGGGCGACCGGCTCGATGGGCACCTGGGCGGCCGGCGCGGTGCTCGCGCTCGCGGTGCTGCTCGCGGCCGACGCGCTCGGTGACTGGGTGCTCGCGGTGGCGGGGCTCGTCGGGGTCGTGTGGCTGGCGAACGGGACCCTGACCCGGGAACTGGCCGCGCTCGCCGGGTGGATCGGGTGGGCGGTCGCGGCGGGGTGCGTGGTGCACTGCCTCGGTGACGCGCTGACCCGGTCCGGGTGCCCGTTCCTGTGGCCGATCCCGATCAGCGGCGAGACCTGGTACGAGATCCGACCGCCCCGCCCGCTCCGGTTCCGCACCGGCGGTCCCGTGGAGCGGTTCCTTGTCCTGCCCGCCTGCGCCGTGGCGGGCGTGCTGCTGGTGCCGGGGGTGTGGCCCGCGGTCCTGGCCCTCGTGGACCGCTACTGACCTCCAGCTCCCGCGGTGGCACGGCACCGGGGCCCGGACGGGTCCGGGCCCCGGTGGTCGAGGTGGATCAGGTCAGGGTGGTCAGGTGGAACCGGCCGGACGAGTCGGCCGCGGCCGAGATCTGGCGGATGCTGCCCGCGCCGTCGACCAGCTGGGGCCCGGTCCACGCGCCGGACTCGACGTAGTAGCGGTGGAAGGCCTTGCCGTTGGCCAACGTCGCCAGGTGCACGACGGTGCCGCTCGAGGCCAGGACGGCCTGCACCACGCGACCGCCGCTGTCGAGCAGGGTCAGACCCGACCACACGCCGCTGTCGGAGCGGGTGCGGTGGTAGACGTAGCCGCCGCCCACCGTGGTCAGGTGCAGGGTCGAGCCGAGGTTCGCGGTCGAGATGTGGCCGACGCCGCCGCCGTTGTCGACCAGGACCGGGTTGGTCCAGGAGCCACCCGCCCAGCGGACGCGGTGGAAGACCCTGCCGTTGGCCAGCGTGGTCACGTTCAGCGTGCCACCGATTCCGGTCAGCGCCACCTGCGTGACGCCACCGCCGCCGTCGATCAGCGACGGGCTGGTCCACGAGCCCGCCGCGGACCGGACGCGGTGGAACACCTTGCCGTTGGCCACCGTGGTGATCTGGAGGCCCTCGGGGGTGACGGCCGCCGCCACCTGGGTCACGAAGCTGCCGTTGTCGATCACCGTGGTGGGCGTCCACGAGCCGTCGGCCGCGCGTTGGCGGTAGAAGACCCAGCCGGTCGCGACGGTCAGCACGTGCAGGGTCCCGCCGTCGGCGGCCACCGCCACCGATGCGACGGCGCCGCCGGTGTCGAAGGGCGACGCGCCGGTCCAACCGCCGTCGGTCTGCCTCGTGTTCAAGTAGGCCACGGCGCTGACCGGCGCCGCGGTCGCCTGGGTCGTCGGGAGCACCGTCAGGGTGGCGGCCCCGGCCACCAGCAGGCCAAGGAGTCTGCGAAGCATGTTTCCCCGTTTCCTCACCGCGTGGAGTTCCGCGGCCGCCGACCGTACGGAGCACGGCGCACGGCTGTCTTGAACGAATGACGGCTGTGAAGTGGGACCGTTCGGCGCATTCCACGTCGGGAGTGCGGGCAACACACTCAGGTGGTGGAAAATCGGGAGCCAACCGCGATGCCGGAAGTGGTTCGGTATCGCGTATCGCCGTCTCTGCGTGCCGCCGTGGTCGGCTTCACCGGCTACCGGGAATACTCCGCCGATCCATTTCTCCGGCATCACGTGCCGAACATCACGCCGTTGTTGTTCATCGGCTTCGGAGTTCCGCTGCGCATTCTGTCGGCCACCGGGCCGCCGCGATCGGCGTCGTCCATCCTCCAGATGGCGCCGGCGGGCGGGTGCCTCACCGGGCACGGCGGGTGGGAGCACGGCATCCAGGTGGACCTGACGCCGACCGGCGCCTACCAGCTCACGGGCATCCCGATGCACGAGGTCACCGGCCGTTGCCTGGCGCTGGAGGAGGTCTGGGGCGCGTGGGCGCACTGGTTGGAGAGCGGGCTCGGCGCGCTGCCCGACTGGCCCTCCCGGTTCGCGTTCCTCACCACCGCGCTGGAAACCCGGATGAGGTCCGGTCCCGTCCCGTCGCCGCGGGTCGTACTGGCCGCGGCACGGCTCCAGCACCCGTCCGGAGCAGTCGTCGGGGATCTCGCCGCAGAACTCGACTGGAGCCGCCAGCACTTGACCGAGATGGCGGTGCGCCAAATCGGTCACACGCCGCGCACGGTCATCCGATTGGCCCGTTTCCAGCGCGCCGGAAAAATGCTGTCCGAACCGGCCGGTGTCTCCTTCGCGCACATCGCCACCCTGTGCGGGTACAGCGACCAGGCGCACTTCAGCCGGGATTTCCGCACTTTTGCGGGACGAACTCCGGTCAGGGTGCCCGCCGACCAGTTCCCGTACCGGAACTGCGTGCGGCTGCCCTCGCGCTGAGGGCTCGGCGCCTCGACGCGGACGACGGGCGGTGCGCCGCGTCGGGGTTCACCGCCGCGTTCCCACGTCGGCCAGGTCGGGCGCGGGGGACGGGGTCGTCGCGAGGCCGCTGTGGCGGAGGAACCACGTGGTGGCGCCGGCGGCGAACGCCAGCGACAGCAGGCCGCCGGTCGCCATGGCGGTGCGGACGCCGGCGTGCTCGGCGAGCCAGCCGATCGCGGGGCCGCCGATCGGGGTGCCGCCCATGGAGATCACCGTGTACACCGACATCACGCGGCTGCGGACCGCCTCGGTCACGTCGAGTTGGACGTAGGAGCTGACCAGGGTGTTGAGGTACATGAAGGCGAAACCGGTGAGCACCAGCATGACCAGGAACGCCGGGTAGGCGGGCATCGCGGCGGTGCCGGCCTCCAGGGCGCCGAAGGCGGCCACGGCCAGCAGGACGGCGCGCACGGTGGGGGTCGTGCCGCGGCCCGCGGTGAGGGTGCCGGAGACCGTGCCCACGGCCATGGCGGTGGACATCAGGCCCAGGCCCCGGGCGTCGACGTGGAACTCGGTGCCGGCGAACAGGGTCAGGGTGACCGGGAACGTCGCGCCGAACGTCGCCACCACCGCGAAACCCGCCAGGACGCCGATCAGCGCGGGGCGGCGGCGGACGTAGGCGAGGCCGCCGAGGGGGTTGGAGGGACCGGTTGTCGGGGTTCGGGGCGCGCGTCGCCGGAGGGTGGCCAGGCCGGTGATGACGACGGCGAACGAGGCGGCGTTCACGGCGAACACCCACCCGGCGCCGATCCAGGTGATGAGGAGGCCGCCGATGGCCGGGCCGGTGAGGCGGGCGGCGGTGAGGGAGACGATGTTGAGGCTCGCCGCGTTCGGGATGCGGTCGCGGCCGACGAGGTCGAAGACGAAGGAGAGCCGGGCCGGGTTCTCCACCACGAAGACCGCGCCGAGCAGGAACGTCAGCAGGTAGATCAGCCACAGCGGGGACGCCCCGGCGGCGACCATGACGGCCAGCGCCACGGCCTGCGCGGCGTAGAGGGACTGGCAGACCAGCAGGACGGTGCGCCGGTCGAACCGGTCGACGACGGTGCCGCCCCAGAGGCCGAACAGCAGCACGGGGAGGAACTGGAGACCGACCGCCCAGCCGACGGCGGTGCCGCTGCCGGTGAGGTTCAGGACGTACCAGTCCAGGGCGACGGCCTGCATGGCGGTGCCGGTGTTGGAAACCAGGCCGGTGATCCAGTAGACCCGGTAGTCCCGCTCCGCCAACGCGGGAAACGCCGCGACCAGTCCCATGTGGGCATGATCGCAGCGCCCGCCCGGTCATCCCACGACCGCGCGGGACCGCCCACGATGCGGGACGACCGGGTCGATTTCCACGGTGCTCTTGCACCTTGCCGTGCGCATCCGGACGGGTTCTCGACGCGGGTGGACAATTCGGCCCGGCGCCGGGTACGCGGAGGAAACGATCGCGAACTTCTTCGCGTGGCGGTGCGGCCGGCGGTCGACGGATTCGGGTCGTGGCCGAAAAGCGCACCGCGGAGAAGGTCGACGGCGGACGGTCGGACCGGTCCGGTCTCCGACGACGTTTGCGCCGGACCCCGCCCACGCGGTACTTGTTGGACACCTGTGCTTAATTCCTCGTTCCGCGCCGCGGCGCGCAGTCGTCGGAAAGTCGGGGAGCGCCGCGGTCGGCGGTACCGGCAGAAGGGGTGGCGGAAGTTGTTTCCTGCCGGCACTTCTGCGTGGTCGACCGGCTGACCGGGCTCGTACGTTTCCGTCGTGGCCGAAAGGCGACACCGCGAGGACGAACGGCCTCCGGATCCGCAATGGGCTTCGATCGAAGCACGTCTGACCGAGGAGAAGAACAATGGCGAACGACCAGATCGACCCGATCTCCGACGACGTCGAGATCACCGCTGTCGTGGAGCTCGACGACGCCGACCTGGACACCGTCGCGGGTGCCGGCGGTATCGACATGGGTGCCGGTCGCCGCCTTCCGCGCGCGTAGGCGGAGCGCCGGTTCGACTGTTGTGCCGGTGTCGCCGCAACAGCCACACCGCGCGATGACGGGCACGCCGGGATCAGCTCCCGGCGTGCCCGTTCGCGCATTCCACCGGGTCCGCGTTCCCGGTCTGCCGAGGAGGAGCCGGTGAAGTTCCGCAAACGCGCGCTCGACTCGCTGGAGTCGCCGGAGCAGCTGGACGAGGTCGCGCGCCTCGCGCCGGTGCCCGCCTGGCTGACCGCGCTCGCGCTGACCGCGGTGGTGGTCGCCGCGGGCGCCTGGTCGGTCTTCGGCACGGTGCCCAGGACCGTCTCCGCGCCCGGTGTGCTCACCCGCGCCGTCGGTGTGTCCACTGTGGACGCCACCCGGGCGGGCCTGGTGACCGCCGTCCTGGCCCGGTCCGGCGAACGGCTGGAGCGGGGCCAGGCGCTCTACGAACTGACCGACGCCGACGGCGGCACGCTCACCGTCGGCTCGCCCTGGACCGCGTACCTGGTCGGCACGCTGGTCTCGCCCGGCCAGTGGGTGGCCACCGGGACCGGTGTCGCGAACCTCGAGCGGCTCGACGGGCCCGACGACCGGGTGCGCGCCGTGGTCTACGTGGCCGCCGAGGCGGCCAGGTCGGTGCGCGCCGGGATGCCGGTCGAGCTGACCGGCGCGCCCGGCCCCGCCGCGGGTGTGGTGCGCGAGGTCGGCGCGTTCCCGGAGACCGCCGAGTCGTTGCGCGCCTTCCTCGGCCGGAACCGCGACGTCACACCGTTCCTGGCCGCCGGTCCGGTCGTGGCGGTCACCGTCGACCCGACCGGTGACCTCGCCCGGGACCGGTGGGCCTCGCAGGGCGTCGTCACGGCCCGCGTCACACTCGCCGAGGAGCACCCGGTCGACTGGCTGCTGACGTGACCGCCGTCGTGGAGCGGGGACGACGACCGGCCCGGCGCCGGGTCCGCACGCCCGCGTTGATCCAGATGGAGGCGACCGAGTGCGGCGCGGCGTCGTTGGGCATCGTGCTGTCCCACTACGGAAGGCATGTGCCGCTGGAGGAACTCCGCCGGGACTGCGGGGTCGGGAGGGACGGTTCGACCGCCTCCGGTGTGGTGCGGGCCGCGCGGTCGCACGGGTTGACGGCCAAGGGCAAGCAGTGCGGGATCGCCCGGCTCGGCGAACTGCGGCTGCCCGCCGTCGTGTACTGGAAGTTCGAGCACTTCCTGGTGCTGGAGGGGATGAACCGGCGCCGGGTGCGGGTGAACGACCCGGCGGTGGGGCACCGGTCGGTCGGGTGGGACGAGTTCGAGCGCTCCTACACGGGTATCGCGATCGACCTGGAACCCGGACCCGCGTTCCGGCGCGGGGGTCGGAGGTTCGGCCTGCTCGCGGCGGTGGCCCGGCGGTGGCGCGGCCTCGGCTCGGTGGTGCCGCTGACGGTGCTGCTCGGCCTGATGGTGGCGGTGGTGGGGGTCGCGTTCCCGGTGCTGTCGCGGGTGTTCGTGGACCGGGTGCTGCTGGGCGGGGACACCGGCGTGGCGGCCGGTCTGGTGGCGGCGTCGGCGATCGCCGCGGTGATCACGTTCGTCGGGGCGCTCACGCAGCGGCTGCTGCTGGTGCGGGCGGAGACGGCCGTCGCGCTGGGCGGGGCCGCCCGGGTGTTCCGGCACCTGCTCGGGTTGCCGCAGGCGTTCTTCGACCAGCGGCAGGCCGCCGACCTCGCCTACCGGGTCGAGACCAACGACGCGGTGGCGGAGGTGTTCACCCGGCGGCTCGCGGCGACCGCCGTCGACCTCGCCCTGGTGCTGGCCCACGGCGTGCTGCTGTGCTGGTACGACGTGCTGCTCGGGGTGTGCGCCACGGCGTGCTCCGGGCTGAACGTGGTGGTGCTGCGGTGGTTGTCGGTGATGCGGACGTCGGCCGTGGCCGGTGCCCAGGCGGAGCGGGGCCGCTGGTACGCGGGCGTCGTCGCGACGATCGCGATGATCGAGACGACGAAGGCGAACGGGCAGGAGGACCTCGCCTTCCGGCAGTTCGCCGCCCGCCAGGCCGCGGTGAGCGGCGGTCGGCAGCGGGCCGGGGTCCCGGCCGCGGTGCTCGGCGTGGTCCCGGCACTGGTGATGGCGGTGAACACGGCCGTGCTGCTGGCCGTCGGCAGCGCGCTGGTCGTGGAGGGCACGCTCACCGTGGGTCTGCTCGTGGCGGCGCAGAGCCTGGTGGTGGCGATGAACCGGCCGATCGCCGACCTGGGCGAGGTCGGCGCCCGGGTGGCGGAGGTCGGCGTCGACGTCCGGCGGCTGGAGGACGTCGAGCGCTACCCGGTGCCCGCGCCCCCGCCGGACCCCGTCACGGCCGTGCCGATGGAGGGGCGACTGGTGGTCGAGTCGATCACGTTCGGCTACAACCCCGCGGCCGCGCCGCTGCTGGCGGACTTCTCGCTGACCCTCGAGCCCGGTGCGCGGGTGGCGCTCGTCGGCGGCTCGGGCAGCGGGAAGTCGACGGTCGGCAGGCTGGTCGCCGGTGTGCACCGGCCGTGGCACGGGCGGGTCACGGTCGACGGGTACGACCTGCGCGGGCTGGACCCGGACCTGTGGGCGGCGACGACGGCGGTGGTCGACCAGGACGGGGCGCTCTTCCAGGGCACCGTGCGCGACAACGTGACGTTGTGGGACCCCACCATCGGCGACGACGAGGTGATCGCCGCGCTGGCCGACGCGCAGATCCTGCCCGAGGTGGGCTTGCGGCCCGGCGGTCTGGACGCCCCGGTGGGCCAGGGCGGCCGGAACTTCTCCGGAGGGCAGCGCCAACGCCTGGTCATCGCCCGCGCGTTGGCTCGCCGGCCCCGGTTGCTGGTGCTCGACGAGGCCACCAGTGCCCTGGACACCGTGACGGAGAAGCTGATCGACGCCGAACTCCGCCGCCGCGGGGCGACCTGCCTGATCATCGCCCACCGGCTGGCCACGGTCCGCGACTGCGACCTGATCGTCGTGCTGGCGCACGGCCGCGAGGTCGAACGCGGCACCCACGACGAACTGCTGGCCCGGGGCGGCGCGTACGCCGATCTCGTGCGGCACCACGACACCCCGGAGGTGACGTCGTGAACCGGGACTTCCTGACCGCGCTCGCCTCGGAGGCGACCACGCGACCGCGCCGGCTCGACGGGTGGCGGCTCGCCTACCTGGTCGAGGGCGGACCGGTGGACGTCTTCGCGGTGCGCGAACTGCCCGACGGCAGGCGGTCGCGCCGGCTGTTCGTGGGCCGCTGCCCGGAGTTCAGCGCCGTGCCGCCGCCCGCGTTGACCGGCGAGTGGCAACTCCTGGCCGTGCCGCTGCCCGGGACGTCCCTGCGGGAACTCGACCGCACGGCGCTGCCGGGGTGGGGCGGTGCGATCGCCGCGCTCGCGCCGGCGGTGGACCTGGCCCTCCAGGCGATGGCGGGTCCGGTCGGGCCCGTGCCCCTCGGTGGCGAACCGCTGCGGCCGGGCGTGCTCGCGGCGGGGCGGACCGCGTGGTGCGCCGGAGGTCCGCGCTGGCTGCGCACCGCCCGCGGCGGGTTCCGGGTCGGCGGCGGCGGCGTGGTGGCCGCCGGTCGGGAAGCCGTGCTGCTGGCGGCCGGGGAGTGGATCCGCGCCGAGGAGGACTGCGTCCTCGACGTGCGCACCACGGAGGACGTGCTGCGCGCGGGCGGGCTCACCGAGGTGGTCGGCCGGCACCTGACCCGGCTGACCTGGGCCGCCGTGGACGAGGCGCGGGCGGCCGACGAGCGGCTCCTGAGCGCGCTCGCCGAACGCCGGCGCGTCCACCGCTCCGCGCTCGCCGCGACCGCCCACCGCGCCCTGGGCGAACTGGGCCTCGGCTCCCGCGCCGGCGCGCCGGCCCGAACCGGCGGCGAGCCCCGCGACGTGCTGCGCGCGGTGATCGGGTGGCGGCGGTGACCGGGGTCGATCCGTCGGAGGGACTGCGGGTGTGCGCGCGGCGGTCCGGGATCGGGCTGCGCCGGACCTGGTTGGACCGGGGCTGGTGGCGGCGGGGCTGGTGGGGGCGGTGATCGGGGTCGATCCGTTGGAGGGACTGCGGGTGTGCGCGTGGCGGTCCGAGGTCGGGCTGTGCCGGACCGGGTTGGACCGGGGCTGGTGGCGGCGGTGATCGGGGTCGACTCGTCGGAGGGACTGCGGGTGCACGCGTGGCGGTCTGGGGTCGGGCTGTGCCGGACCTGGCTGTGCCGGGGCTGGTGGCGGCGGTGACCGGGGTCGACCCGTCGGAGGCGCTGCGGGTGCACGCGCGGCGGTCCGGGATCAGGTTGCGCCGGACCCGGCTCGACCCGGGCTGGCGGCGGCGCGATGTCGGACCGCTGATCGGGTGGCACACCGGGGGAGCGGGCGATCCGGTGCCGGTGCCGCTGGTGTTCGCGCGGGGTCGCTACCACGTGGTCGATCCCCTGACCAGGGCGCGTACGCCGGTCGACCCGTCCGCGTTCGCCGACGGCGCCGCCGTATCGCACCTGCCGCTGCCGGCCCGCGCCCGGCTGCGCGACCTGCTGCGCCGGGGGTTCACCGGCAACGGCCGCGACCTGCGCGGGATGCTGGTGGCCGGCGTGCTCGTCGCGGTCCTGCACCTGGCGACACCGGTGGTCATCGGGCAGGTGCTCGGCGGGCTCGTCCGGGGCGACCCGCGCGGGATGGCCTGGGACGTCGTCCTCTACCTGGCGACCGCGGTGGCGGCGGCGCTGCTGGAGGTCGTGCTGAACCTGCGCGCGCTGCGGTTCGAGGACCGGTTCGAGGCGAACCTCCACCTGGCGCTGTGGGACCGGCTGCTCCGGCTGCCGACCGGGTTCTTCCGCGGTACGACCAGCGGCGCGCTGGCCAACCGGGTCCTCGGCGTCGCCCGGGCGCGGCAGGCCCTGGACGGGGTGCTCGCCAGGGCGCTCCTCGCGGTGTGCACCGCCGGAGCCGGCGTCGTGCTGCTGCTCGTCGTGGAGTCCCGGCTCACCCTGGTCGGGTTCGGCCTGGTCGTCGGCACGGCGCTGGTGAGCGCCGCGCTCGGCGTGGCCGTCGTGCGCCGGCAGCGGGCCGCGCTGCCCGCCGAGCACCACGCCGCCTCGGTCACCGACGAGGTGCTGGCCGGCGTCACGACGATCAAGACCGCCGCCGCCGAACCCCGGGCGTTGCGCCGGTGGGCGGAGGCCGCGGTGGCCGCGCGGGCCGGGGTGCAGGGCGTGCGGCGGCTCCAGGCCGGCTTCGCGGCGCTGGTCACGGCGTTGCCGATCAGCGCCCAGCTGGTGCTGCTGGCGGTGCTGTCGGGTCCGCTGGGCGGGCAGGTGCCCGCCGACCGGTTCTTCACCGCCAACGCCGGGTTGGCGCTGCTGGTGCAGGCGGCGATCACGTTGTGCGCGGCCGGGATCGACGTCGCCGCCGCGCTGCCCCGCCTCGAGGAGGTGACCGACGTGCTCGCCGCGGCGCCGGAGAGCGAGCCGGGGTCGCGGCAGGTCGAACTCGGCGGGGAGATCGAGGTCCGGAACGTGACGTTCCGCTACCCGGGCTCGGGCGCGCCGGTGCTCGACGCCGTGTCGCTGCACGTCCGACCCGGCGAGTTCGTCGCCCTCGTCGGGCCGAGCGGGTCGGGCAAGTCGACCCTGCTGCGGCTGCTGCTGGGGTTCGAACGACCCGAGACGGGTGCGGTGCGCTACGACGGGCAGGACCTGGCGGGGCTCGACGTGGGTGCCGTGCGCCGCCAGTGCGGCGTCGTCCTCCAGGACGGGCGGCTGTTCGGCGGCACCCTGCGCGAGAACATCTGCGGCGCCGACCCGCTGCCGATCGAGGCGGTGTGGGAGGCGGTCCGGCTGGCGGGGCTGGAGGAGGACGTCCGCCTGCTGCCGATGGGGCTCCACACCGTGGTGCCGTTCGGCGGCGGCACGTTGTCGGTCGGCCAGCGCCAGCGGGTGCTGATCGCCCGCGCGCTCGCGACGAAACCCCGGGTGCTGTTCTTCGACGAGGCCACCAGCGCCCTGGACAACCGGACCCAGGAGATCGTGACCGAAGGCACCCGCCGGTCGGCCGCCACCCGCGTGGTCGTCGCGCACCGGCTGTCGACCGTGCGGGACGCGGACCGGATCTTCGTCCTCGACCGGGGCCGGGTCGTGCAGGCCGGCACGTTCGCCGAGCTGTTCGCCGACACCGATGGCCTGTTCCACCGACTGGCGGCGCGCCAGGTGGTGGGCGTGCCCCCGGCCCTGCCGCGCTCGTAGAGCGGCCCTTGCGGGCGGAGTCGCCGGGTGATCGCGGTGCCGGGACTTGTCGACGTTCGCGGTGGTGTTCCCTCGCGGCTATTCCCCTTTTCGGCCGACCGACCGGCCGCGAGTGGTGGCCGGAACGCGGGAGTTCCCGATCTCTTCGATTCGCCGTGCCCGCGGCCGATCGGCTCCGATCCGGATGCCGGGACGGCATTCGGGGTAGCGCGCGGTCGGTATTCCGCCCCGCGCCGCTCCGCGACCGTTGCTCCGGAAGGGTGGGCCTACTGCCCGGCGGATGCGGGCGATCATGGTTCCGCGTCCGCCGGAAACGCAATGTCGACGCTGGTCGGCCGCCGGAAATTCGGGCGCCGCCGGGGGGAATTCCGACTTCGGCAGACCGAATGATCCTACCTCGCGGGTTGACAACGCCTCTTGCCGGGATTTCACTGGGTCCATGCCGATTGCGCCAAGCGCTGTCCGGCAGGGTCCGACGGCGGTCGAACGAGTGGGCCGCTTCGAGGCCCTATGGGGGCGTTGCCCGGGAACGGACCCAGGCAGCGGGAAGAAGGGGGATACGGGTGCGCAAGCGCTCGTCGTGGCCGTGCTCTTCAGACCGGGTCCTGATTGTCGCGATCTGCTCCGCCGCCGGGTCGGGTACGGCGCGCGCGATCGCCGAGTCGTCATTCGAGTTTCCGGGTAAACCGCGGGAAAGCGCTGCACGGACCTGTTGATCGAATAGCGGTAATCCGTTCCGCCGGCAGCTCGGGCATTCTCCGTCGGCGGAAGTGCGAAGGCGTGCGCGGGTCCGGCCGGTACACCTCCGGGTGCGACGTAAAACGATCCGAGTGGCGCGGCGGGCGGCCGCCGGCACGATGGGCGGAATAGGGGAGATCGGGTGTCGAACCCGTTCGAGGACGAGAACGGACGCGGTCCGGTACCGGTGGACGAGAACCGGCACCCGCTCGCGGAGAACCGGACCGACATCAGGCCGGCGAGCCCGCTCGCCGCCAGGACCGAGTGACGAGAAAGGCGAGGGCATGACCACCACTGACAACCTGTCTGGAATCCCGGCACCGGCGTGGGTGGTCACCCCCGGCGCCCCGGCGACCGCCGACGTTCCCCGATTCGCGAGCCTGGACGAGGCGCTCGGCTGGCTGGAACGCGTTCGGCCCGCCTTGCGGGCCGGGTTGCGGGAGCACGGCGCGATCTACCTGCGCGGCCTGCCGATCGAGGACGTCGACGGCTTCGGGCGGGTGCGCGACACCCTGATGCCGGAACGCACCCCGTACCGGGAGAAGGCCACCCCGCGCAGCGATTTCGGCAACGGCGTGTTCTCGTCCACCGACCTGCCGGCGTCGCAGGAAATCCGGATGCACAACGAGAACAGCTACACCCTGACCTTTCCCGGCCTGCTGATGTTCGGCTGCCTGGTCGCGCCGGAGTCGGGCGGCGCCACGCCCGTCGCGGACTGCCGCGAGGTGCTGCGAACCCTGCCCCCGCGCCTCGTCGCGAAGATGCGGGCGGTGGGGTGGCTGCTCAAACGCAGCTACTCCGAGCACATCTCCACGAGCTGGCAGACCGCGTTCGCCGCCGAGACGCCGGAGACCGTCGAGCGGTACTGCGCGGAGAACCTCATCGCCCACGAGTGGCAGGACGACGGTCACCTCCGGACCAGCCAGCTGCGACCGGGGGTCATCACGCACCCGGTCACCGGCGAGGAGGTCTGGTTCAACCACCTCGCGTTCTGGAACGAATGGGCGCTGGACGAGGAGATCAGGGACACCCTGGTGGACGAGTTCGGCCAGGACGACCTCCCGTTCAACACCTCCTTCGGGGACGGCGAGGCCGTGACGAAGGACGAGCTGGAGACGATCCAGGCCGCCTACGCCGCGGCGACGGTGCGCCGGTCCTGGCAGCCGGGCGACCTGATGCTGGTGGACAACATCCTGAACACGCACGGCCGGGACTCGTTCCGCGGCGACCGCAGGATCGTCGTCGCCATGGGCGAACCGGTGGACGTGCTCGACTGCCACCCGACGGTGCGGCCCGCGGCCGAGCACGGGACGAAGGAGGCGGTCTGATGGCACCGTCCGGGCCCGACGCGAACGACCTCCTCGCGCGCTTCGACGAGGCGGTGTGCCGCGATCCCGGCCGGCTCGCGGTGCGCGACACGGCCGGCGCGCTGACCTTCGCCGAGGTGGACCGGGACTCGGCCCGGCTGGCCGCGGTGCTGGGCGACGAGGGCGTCCGGCGCGGTGACCCGGTCGGCGTGTGCCTCGGACGCGATGCCCGGCTCGTGGTCGTGCTCCTCGCGGTGTGGCGGGCAGGCGCCGCGTACGTGCCGCTGGACCCCGGTCACCCCGCGGACCGACTCGGGTTCACCGCCTCGGACGCCGGCATCCGGGCCCTCGTCGCCGACGACGTCCCGGACTGGTGCCCGGCCGGCGTCGCCATCGTCGCGCCGAGCGCGGTCCGGGAGGCAGCCGGACCGGGGCGGTACCCGGAGCCGCTGCCCCACCAGCCCGCGTACGTCATCTACACCTCGGGGACGACCGGCAGGCCCAAGGGCGTGCAGGCGACCCGCGACGGGGTGGCTTCCCTCGTCGCGGCCCTGGAGCGGCAAGGGGTGTACGCGGCCGAGCCGCGGGTGGTGGCGTGGAACGCCGGCGTCTCCTTCGACGCGTCGGTGCAGCAGTGGGCCCGGGTGTGCCGCGGCGACACGGTGGTGATCCTGGACGAGGACCACCGCCGCGACCCGGCCTCGTTCGCGGCCTGGCTGGACGAGTGCGCGGCCACCGACGTCGACCTGACGCCGTCGCACTGGGAAGCGCTGCGCGAGCACCTGACGGCCCGCAGGCCCGACGGCCGGGTGTTGCGGCTGTTCATCGGCGGCGAACCCATCGCCGAGCACGCGTGGCGGGAGATCACGGCGGCCGTGGCCGACGGCCGGGTCGAAGCCCTGAACCTCTACGGGCCGACGGAGTGCACCGTGGACACCACGGTCGCCTGGATCGACGGACCCCGCCCGACCATCGGCGAGGCGTTGCCGGAGAACCGGTTGCACGTGCTGGACGACGGGCTGAAGCCGGTCGCGGACGGGGACGTGGGTGAGCTTTACGTCGCCGGTCCCCGGCTGGCGAACGGCTACCACGGCCGGCCGGGCCTCACCGCGCGGGCGTTCGTGGCCGATCCGTTCGGCCCGGCCGGCACCAGGATGTACCGCACCGGTGACCTGGTCCGCCGCGCGGCGGACGGGTCGTTCGAGTTCGCCGGCCGCGTCGACCGGCAGGTGAAGGTGCGCGGGTACCGGGTCGAGCCGGCGGAGGTCGAGGCCGCGATCCGAACCCACCCGGCGGTCTCCACCGCGGTCGTCGTGGTCCGGGACGACGCCCACGCGGGTCGGCGGCTGGCCGCGTACTACGTCGTCGCCGGTGCCGACGGGCCGACCGCCGCGGAACTGCGGCGGCACGCCGAGGCGGCGTTGCCCGCCTACATGGTGCCCGGCGCGTTCACGAGGATCGACGGGCTTCCCCTGACCCCCAACGGCAAGCTCGACGTCGAGGCCCTGCCGGCGCCTCACGACCAGGGTGCGGACGACGACACCGGCCGCCCGCCGGCCGGCCCGTTCGAGGAGCTGATCGCCGGCGTGTGGTCCGAGGTGCTCGGGCGGGACCGGGTCGGCGCCGACGACGACTTCTTCGCGCTGGGCGGGCATTCGCTCATCGCGCTCCGCGTGGTCGCGCGGTTGAAGAAGCACCTCGGGCTCGCCATGTCGACCAAGGAGGTCTACCGGCACCCGCGGCTGTCGGACCTGGCCCGGCACGTGGAGTCGCTCCAGTCCGCCGCGACCTCCGGCTGAACCGGCCGCGGCCGGCCGAGAAGAACCGACGAGCGATCGGGGGCAAGAAGGTGGCTGGAATCCAGGACACGCACGTGGTGCGGCCGAAGCGGAACCCGGGCGCGAGGAGGACGTTGATCTGCCTCGGTTTCTGCGGCGGGGGCGCGGGCCCGTACCTGCCGTGGTCGGACCTCGTGCCCGCGGACGTCGAGCTCGCCGCCGTCTGCTACCCGGGTCGCGACGGGCGGTTCGCCGACGAGTTCGCGCGGGACTGGGACGAACTGGCGGAGGACGCGACCGCCGCGGTGCTCTCGGCGACGCAGCGGCCGTACGTCCTTTTCGGACACAGCATGGGCGGCTGGATGGCGTTCGACGTGGCGGCCAGGATCGAGCGCCGGGGCGGACCGCCGCCCGAAGCCCTGGTCGTGTCCTCGGCCAACGCGCCGAGCCGCGGGCTCACGCCGCGGGACATGTTCCCGGCCGCCCAGGACACCGACGAGCAGCTGTTGCACTGGATGCGGACGCACGGGCTGATGCCGGAGCACGTGCTCGCCGACCCCGACCTCCAGGAGATGGCGGTGGAGCTGATGCGCGCCGACATCACGGTGCGCGACACCTTCTTCTACACCGGGGGAACGAAGGTCTCCGTGCCCCTCCAGGTGCTCACCGGCGACCGCGACGAGGTCATCGTGGCGGACACGGCGGCCCAGTGGCGTGACCTGGCGCTCGGGGACTACCGGCACGACGAGCTGCCCGGCGGCCACTTCTACACCCCCGAGATCTGGCGTTCCCTTCCTCGCCACCTGGCCGCTCTGGACGCCGGAACCCCCGCGGGGAGGGCCTGATGGGCACCGAGCCGCCCGACGTGCCGACCGGCGCCGAGCTGTTCCCGTTGTCCTTCGCGCAGCGACGCCTGTGGTTCGCCGACCAGATCGAGGAATCCCGGCACGCCTACCACGCGCCGCTGGCCCTGCGGCTGCTCGGCGGAGTCGACGTCGACGCGCTGCGGTCGGCCGTGACCGACGTGGTCGCGCGGCACGAGGCGTTGCGGACGCTCTTCCCGGCGGTGGACGGCGAGCCGTGGCAGTCGGTGGTGGCCGCGGGGGAGTGCCGCGTCCCGTTCTCCGTCGTGCGCTGCGCCGCGGACGCCTACCCGCGGTTGCGCGACGCCGAGGCGGCGAGGGCGTTCGACCTCGAGACCGAGCTGCCGATCCGGGTGACGCTCTACGAGCTCGGCGCGGGCGACCGGGTGCTCCTGTGCGCGCTGCACCACATCGCGAGCGACGGCTGGTCCGTCGGTCCCTTCGTGCGGGACCTGCGCTCGGCCTACGGGGCGCGGTGCGCCGGCCGGGCGCCGGTGTGGGAGCCGTTGCCGGTGCAGTACGCCGACTACGCGGTGTGGCAGCAGGAGATGCTGGGCGCGGAGACCGACGCGGACAGCGTGCTCAGCGCCCAGCTGGGGTTCTGGCGGGAGGCGCTCGCCGGCGTGCCGGCGCAGCTGCCGCTGCCCGCGGACCGGAGGCGGAGCGATTTCCCCACCTTCCGCGGCGAGACCGTGCGCACGGGCGTCGGCGCGGCCCTCCACCGGGACGTGGTCGCCCTGGCCCGACGCGGCGGCGTGACCGTGTTCATGGTGCTGCACGCCGCGTTCGCCGCGCTCCTGAACCGGCTGGGGTCGGGGGACGACGTCCCGATCGGGACGCCGGTGGCGGGCCGGACGGACGAGGCGCTCGACGACCTGGTCGGGTTCTTCGTGAACACCCTGGTGCTGCGGACCGACGTCGCGGGCGATCCGACGTTCGCCGAACTGCTGGCGCGGGTGCGCGAGGCCGACCTGGCGGCGTTCTCGCACCAGGACGTGCCGTTCGAGCGGGTGGTGGAGGAGCTCAACCCCGCGCGGTCACCCGGCCGCAACCCCCTGTTCCAGGTCATGCTCGCCCTCGATCCCGGCACCGGCGGCCTCGAACCCTTCGGTGAGGTGGTGGTCGACGCCGAGGAGGTCGACCTCGGCACCGCCAAGTTCGACCTCTCGGTGGGTTTCTTCGAGGCGCGCGACGAGTCCGGTGCGCCGGCGGGGCTCGTCGGCGACTGGCAGTTCGCGGTGGACGTCTTCGACCGGCGGACGGTCGAACTGCTCGCCGAGCGCTTCGCCCGGCTGCTGGCCGACGCGGTGGCCCGGCCGGACTCGCGGGTCGGCGCGCTCGCCGTGCTGGACGAGGACGAGCGGGCGAAGGTTGCCGCCGGCGAGCCGGTCAGGGGCGTCGTCCGGGCCGCGGAACCCGTCGGCCCGGCGGAGGAGCCGGAGCCCGGTCCCGCGCGGAGGCCGCGCTCACCGCGCGAGGAGATCCTCTGCGGCCTGTTCGCGGACGTGCTGGCGCGGTCCGCGGTCGGTGTCGACGACAACTTCTTCGCACTCGGCGGGCACTCCCTGCTGGCGACCCGGCTGATCAGCAGGATCAAGACCGCGTTCGACGCGGAGCTGAGCGTCCGGGCGGTGTTCCAGGCGCCGACGCCCGCGGGTTTGGCGCTTCGGCTGGCCCGGGCCCGGAGCGCGCGACCGCGTCCGGTGCCGGTGCCGCGCCCGGCCGTGGTGCCGCTGTCCCACGCGCAGCAACGGTTGTGGTTCCTGGAGGAGGTCGAGCGCAGCGCGGCGTACAACGCGCCGCTCGCGTTGCGGCTCCGGGGCGCGGTGGACGTGCCCGCGCTGCGGGCGGCCTTCTCGGACGTGGTGGCCCGGCACGAGGCGTTGCGCACGGTGTTCCCGAGCGTGCGCGGACGGGCCGAGCAGCGGATCCTGCCGGCGCGCGAGGTCGAGGTGCCCTTCCACGTCGTGGACTGCGCGCCGGAGGACTACCCGGCCCTGCGGGACCGGGAGGTGACAGGCCTGTTCGACCTGGCCGCGCGGCCGCCCCTCCGGGTCGTGCTGTACCGGTTCGCGGCCGACCGGCACGCGCTGGTGGTGGTGCTGCACCACATCGCGAGCGACGGCTGGTCCGTCGGTCCCTTCGTGCGGGACCTGGCGACCGCCTACGCGGCCCGGCTCGGCGGTGCGGAGCCGGCGTGGCGACCGCTGCCCGTCCAGTACGCCGACTACGCCCTGTGGCAACGGGATCTGCTCGGCGACGAGTCCGATGTGGACAGTGAGCTGTCCCGTCAGCTGGACTTCTGGCGGACCACCCTGGCCGGTGCGCCCGAGGAGCTCGCGCTGCCGACCGACCGGCGCCGGCCGGTGGTACCGAGCCACCGCGGCGGGATGGTGGAGCTGGAGCTGGGCGTGGAGCTCCACGCGGCGCTGGTCGCCGTCGCGAGAGCGCACGAAGCGACGTTGTTCATGGTGCTTCAGGCGGCCCTGGCCGTGCTCCTGCACAAGCTGGGTTCCGGCACCGACGTGCCGATCGGGACACCGGTGGCCGGCCGTGCGGACGAGGCGCTCGACGACCTGGTCGGGTTCTTCGTGAACACCCTGGTGCTGCGGACGGACGTGGCGGGCGATCCGGGTTTCGGCGTGCTGCTGGAGCGCGTCCGGGAGGCCGACCTGGCGGCGTTCTCGCACCAGGACGTGCCGTTCGAGCGGGTGGTGGAGGAGCTCAACCCGGTGCGGTCGCTGGCCCGGCACCCGCTGTTCCAGGTCATGCTCGCCGTGCAGGACGCCGACGGGCCCGGCGTCGTCCTGTCCGGTGTGGACGTCGAGCCGGAGGCGGTGGACCTCGGCGTCGCCAAGTTCGACCTCTCGGTGACCTTCGCCGAACGCCGGGACGGGTCCGGGCGACCCGCGGGACTCGTCGTGGGCTGGCAGTTCGCGGCGGACCTGTTCGACCGGGAGACCGCGGAGCTGCTGGCCGCGCGGTTCGCCAAGGTCGCGTCCGCGCTCGCGGCCGATCCCGCGGCGCCGATCAGCCGGGCCGCCGCGCTGGAACCCCGGGAGGAAGCCCGGATCGCGGCCGGTGAGCGCGTGCGGGGTCTGGTGGCGGCACCGGTGCCGGCCGAGCCGGTGGCCGAGCGGGCGACGCCGTCGCGCCGGGTGCCCGCGTCCCACCGGGAGGAGATCCTGTGCGGGCTGTTCGCGGAGATCCTCGACCACCCGACCGTGGACGTCGACGACAACTTCTTCGCGCTGGGCGGGCATTCCCTGCTCGCGGTGCGGCTGATCTCCCGCGTGCAGGCGGTGTTCGACGCGGCGCTGTCCGTGCGGGCGGTGTTCCAGTCGCCGACGGTCGCCGAGCTGGCGCGGCACCTGGACGGCGCGGGTCACGCCCGGCCCCCGGTGCGCGCCGTGGCGGACCGGCCGGATCCGTTGCCCCTGTCGTTCGCGCAGCGCCGGCTCTGGTTCGCCGACCGGTTCGACGACGCCGGCGCCCTCTACAACGTCTCCTTCGCGCTCGGGCTGCGGGGCCCGCTGGACGGCGCGGCGCTGCGGTCGGCCCTGGCGGACGTGGTGGCGCGGCACGAGGCGCTGCGGACGCTGTTCCCCGTCGACGGCGACGGCGAACCCGTCCAGCGGATCCTGGCCGCGGGCCAGGCCGCCGCGGTCCTGCGGATCACCGAGGCCGACCTCACCGAGGACGCGTCGGCCGCGACGCTGTCCGACCTCGTCGGGCGGACCTTCGACCTCGCCGCGGAACTCCCGGTGCGCGCACACCTGTTCGCCGTCGGACCGGACGACCACGTCCTGCTGCTGGTGCTGCACCACATCGCCAGCGACGGGTGGTCGACGGGTCCCCTGACCCGCGATCTCGCCACGGCCTACGAAGCGCGTCGTGCCGGCCGGGCGCCGGACTGGGCGCCGCTCCCGGTGCAGTACGCGGACTACTCGTTGTGGCACAGCGCGCTCCTGGGCTCGGAGTCCGACCCGGACAGCCTGGTCGCGCGGCAGGGCGAGTTCTGGCGCCGGACGCTCGCCGGCGCGCCCGCGGAACTGGCGCTGCCCACGGCCCGGCCGCGGCCCCCGGTGCTCGGCACCGGTGGCGGCACCGTCGACTTCACCGTCGATCCCGCACTGCACGCGGCCCTGTCCGGACTGGCGAAGGAGCACGGGGTCACCCTGTTCATGGTGCTCCAGGCCGGCCTGGCCGTGCTGCTGACCAAGCTCGGCGCCGGTACCGACCTGCCCATCGGCACGGTGGTGGCGGGCCGGACCGACCAGGCGCTCGACCACCTCGTCGGGTTCTTCGTCAACACGGTCGTGCTGCGCACCGACACCTCGGGCGACCCGACGTTCGCCGAGTTGCTGGCGAGGGTCCGCGAGGTGGACCTGTCCGCCTTCGCCCACCAGGACCTGCCGTTCGAGCGCGTGGTGGAGGAGGTCAACCCCGCGCGGTCGGCCGCGCGGCACCCGCTGTTCCAGGTGATGCTCATGCTCCAGAACACCGCCGAGGGCGCGTTCGCGTTCGACGGCCTGGACACGCGGCCACTGCCGCTCGGCGACGACGTCGCGAAGTTCGACCTGTCGTTCGCGCTGCGCGAACTGCGGACCGCGGCGGGCGCGCCGAACGGCCTGGAGGGCGCCGTCAACTACGCGAGCGACCTCTTCGACCTCGCGGACGCGCGGCGGCTGGCCGAGCGCCTGGTCCGGGTGCTGCGGTCGGTGACGGCGGCACCGGACCGGCCCGTCGGCCGGACCGACGTGCTCGACCCCGCCGAGCGGGAGCGGATCCTCGTCGGCTGGAACGACACGGCGGTGCCCGTACCCGAGGCGACCCTGCCTCAGGTGTTCGAGGACCGGGCGCGGCGCGCGCCGGACGCCGTCGCGCTGGTGTCCGGCGACGAAGCCCTGACCTACGCCGGGCTCAACGACCGCGCCAACCGGCTCGCCAGGCACCTGGTCGCGGCGGGCGCGCGCCCCGGGACGATCGTGGCGCTGGCACTGCCCCGGTCCGCGGAGCTGGTCGTGGCGATGTTCGCGGTGCTCAAGGCCGGGGCCGCCTACCTCCCGGTCGACACCGGCTACCCGGCCGACCGGATCGCGTTCGTGCTCGCCGACGCCGACCCGGCGGTCCTGGTGACCACCACCGGAACGCCGATCGGCGAACCGGGCCGCGGTCGGCCGGTGCTGCTGGACGACCGGGACACGATCGCCGCCGTCGCCGCGCTGCCGGGCTCGGACCTGGCGGACGCCGACCGCGGCGGTCCGCTCTCACCCGTCGACCCCGCCTACGTCATCTACACCTCGGGCTCCACCGGCCGCCCCAAGGGCGTCGTGATCGAGCACCGCGGCGTGGTGGGTTTCGCCGCGTGGACCGGCGCGGCGTTCGGCCCGGAACCGGCCCACGTGCTGGCGTCCACGTCGGTGAGCTTCGACGTCTCCGTGTTCGAGATCTTCGGCACGCTCCTGAACGGCGGCCGGATCGAGGTGGTCCGCGACGCCCTCGTGCTGGCGGACCGCAGGTGGGACGGGGGTGTGATCAGCACGGTCCCGTCGGTGCTCGCCAGCCTGCTCGACCACGGCGAACTGGCCACCGGGGCCGACACGATCGCGTTGTGCGGGGAGGTGTTGTCCGCGCGGCTGCTGGCGGACGTCCACCGGGCGCTGCCCGGTGTGGCGGTGGCCAACCTGTACGGCCCGACCGAGGTCACCGTCCTGGCGACCGCGTGGTTCTCCGACGGGACCGACCACCCGGCGCCGCCGATCGGCAGGCCGATCCACAACACCCGGCTCTACGTGCTGGACCGGGACCTGTGCCCGGTGCCGCCGGGGGTGGTCGGCGAACTGTACGTCGCGGGCGGGGGACTGGCCCGGGGTTACCTGAACCGGTCGGCCTTGACCGCGGAGCGGTTCGTGGCGAATCCCTTCGGTGGTCCCGGAGCTCGGATGTACCGCACCGGCGACCTCGCCAGGTGGGCACCGGACGGGCAGTTGGCGTACTGCGGACGGGCCGATCACCAGGTGAAGGTTCGGGGCCTGCGCATCGAGCCGGGCGAGGTCGAGACCGTGCTCGGGGACCACGAGGGCGTCGCGCAGGTCGCGGTGGCGGTCCGCGCGGACCCGTCGGGCGACCCGCTGATCGTCGCCTACCTCGTGCCGCGGCCGGGCGTTCGGCCGGACGTCGGGCGGTTGCGCGCGCGGGCGGCCCGCGTGCTCCCGGAGTACATGGTCCCGTCGGTGTTCGTGGAACTGGACGCGCTGCCCCGGACCGCGAGCGGCAAGCTCGACCGCCGGGCGCTGCCCGCTCCGGACTTCCGGCCGACCTCGGCGGGCGGTGGACAGCGCACACCGCGGGAGGAGCTCCTGTGCGGGCTCTTCGCGAAGACCCTCGGGCTGCCGGACGTCGGTGTCGCGGAGAACTTCTTCGAGTTGGGCGGGCACTCGCTGCTGGCCGCCCGGCTGGTCCGGCTGGTCAACCGGGAGCTGGACGTCGAGCTGAACGCCCGCGCGCTGTTCCGCGCGCCCACGGTCGCCGCCCTGGCGGGGCAGTTGGACAACGTCACCGGCGACGACTCGTTGGCCGTCCTGCTGCCCCTCCGGACCGGTGGTTCCCGCCCGCCGCTGTTCTGCCTGCACCCGGGGATGGGGCTGAGCTGGGTCTACGCCGGGCTGCTCCGGCACCTGGACGACGACCGCCCGCTCTACGGCCTGCAAGCCCGCGCGTTCAGCGAACCGGACGCCCTGCCCGCCGACCTCACGGAGATGGCGAAGGACTACCTCGAGCAGATCCGCACCGTGCAGCCGACCGGGCCCTACCACCTGCTCGGCTGGTCGTTCGGCGCGGTGCTCGCGCACGCCGTCGCCACCCGCCTGGAGGCCGACGGCGAGACGGTGGCGGTGCTGGCCCTGATGGACGGGTACCCCACCACCGCCGACCCCGGTCACGAGCCGCTGACCGTGGACGACCCGGCCGTGCTGGGCGAACTCCTGCGGTCCCTGGACTACGACCTCACCGGCCTGGACGGCGACCGGCTGGGCTACGAGGACTTCCTCCACCTGGCCGACACCACAGACGGTCCGCTCGCCCTCCTCGGTCGGGAGGCGATCGGCTCGATGGCCTCGGTGTTCGTCGCCAACGCCAACCTGCTGAGCACGGCCACCTCGGGGGTGTTCACGGGAGACCTGCTGTTCTTCGCCGCCACCGCCGACCGCCGGCCGGACTCACCGCGTCCCGAGGACTGGCGGCCCCACGTGACGGGGCGGATCGACGTCGTGGACGTGGCCTGCCGGCACGGCGCCATGACCCAGCCGGAACCGTTGGGCGTCATCGCCGAGGTGCTGCGGGCCCGGTTGTCGGCACCGGGTGCGCACGAGGGGCGGGAAGGTGGCTGAGGTCGTCCGCCCCGCCGTCGGGAGGCGGCGGGGCGGGTTGCTCCGGCACCGCGACTTCCGGTTGCTCTGGACCGCGGAGACGGTCGGCAAGCTCGGCACCAACATGGGCGCGTTCACCCTGCCCCTCGTGGCCGCCGTGGTGCTGAACGCGAGCGCACCCGTCATGGGCCTGCTGACCGCCGCCGTCTGGCTGCCCTGGCTGGTGATCGGGTTGCCCGCGGGCGCCTGGGTCGACCGGCTCCCGCGCCGGTCGGTGATGATCACGTGCAACGCGGCCTCGATCGTGCTGGTCGCGAGCGTGCCGCTCGGCGCGTGGCTCGGTGTCCTCACCCTCGGCCAGGTGCTGGCCGTCGCTCTGCTGACCGGTGTCGCCTCGGTGTTCTTCTCCGTGGCCTACGGCGCGTTCGTCCCGTCGCTGGTGGCCAGGGACGAGTTGTTGGAGGCGAACACCAAGCTGAAGGGCAGCGAGTCGGCGATGCAGGTGGCGGGCCCCGGTGTCGCCGGGCTGCTGGCGCAGCTGTTCGGGACCGTCTCGGGGCTGGTGGGCCAAGCCGTCGCCTTCGTCGTGTCGATCGGGTGCCTGCGGGCCATCGGTGCCGAGGAGCGCAGGGTGCCGACGCGGCGCGCCTCACTGCGCCACGACGTGCTCGCCGGCCTGCGGTTCGTGACCGGGGAACCGCTGCTGCGGACCCTGATGATCTTCGGCGCGGTGTCGAACGTCGCGCTCTCCGGGTGCCAGGCCGTGCAGCTGGTCTTCCTGGTCCACGACGTCGGCCTGGACGAGGGCACGATCGGCGTCCTGTACGCGGTCGCGAGCCTGGGCGGGGTGGCCGGAGCCCTGGTCGCGGGCCGGGTGGCCCGCCGGTTCGGCACCGCGCGCGGCGCGCTGCTCTGCCAGGTGTGCGCGGCGCCGTTCTCGCTGCTGACCCCGTTGACCGCGACCGGACCCCGGCTGGTCCTGTTCGCGATCGGCGGTCTGGCCGTCGGCACCGGGGTGGTGGCCGCGAACATCATCTGCAACGCCTTCCGGCAGTCCTTCTGCCCGCCCGAGCTGCTCGGCCGGGTCGGCGCCACCGCGTCCACGATCAACTTCGGCGCGATCCCCGTCGGCGCCCTCCTCGGCGGCGGTCTCGGCGGGCTCATCGGCCCCCGGGCGACCATCTGGGCGATGTCGGCGCTCGTGGTGACCGCCTGCCTGGTCCTCGTGCTCAGCCCGTTGCGGACGCTGCGCGACTTCCCGACCGGGGCGGCCTAGGTGCCCTCCACGTCCCTGGACCACGAGTTCCCCGACCTCCTGGAGATGGCCCGGTGACCCGTTCCTCGGCGCACGACGGCACGAACCCGAACACCGTCGACACCCTGCGCGGACTGTTCGCGCGCGTGCTCGGGCTCGACGCCGTGGGCGCGGACGACAACTTCTTCGCGCTCGGCGGCCAGTCGCTGCTGGCGACGCGGCTGATCGGCCTGCTCCGCACCGAACTCGGCGTGGAACTGGGAGTCCGGGCGTTGTTCGAGTCGCCGACGGCGTCCGCCCTGGCGTCCCGCGTCCTCGGTGCGGGAGGTGCCCGCCGAACGCCGGAAGTCGCGGTGGAGCGGCCCGCCGAGGTGCCGCTGTCCCCCGCGCAGCGCCGGTTGTGGTTCGCCGCCCAGTTGGAGGGGCCGAGTCCGACCTACAACATCGGGTACGTCGTCCGCTTGCGCGGCCTGGTGGAGCCGGCCGCGCTGCGCGCCGCGGTCGCGGACGTGGTGGCGCGGCACGAGGTGCTGCGGACGACGTTCGGCTCCGTCGACGGTGAGCCGTACCAGCGCGTGCGGCCGGCGGCGGAGGTCCGCCCGGACCTGCCCGTCGTCCACCGCTCCGGGAGCGAACTGCCCGGCGCGGTGCGGGAGGTGCTGAACCAGCCGTTCGACCTGGAGACCGGACCGCTGATCCGGGTCCGGTTGTTCTCCCGCGGACCGGAGGACCACACGCTGCTGCTGGCCCTGCACCACATCGTCGGCGACGGCTGGTCCTGGGCACCGCTGACCCGGGACCTGGCGACGGCCTACGAGGCCCGCCGCGCGGGCAGGGAGCCCCGGTGGCGCCCGCTGCCGGTGCAGTACGCGGACTACGCGTTGTGGCAGCGGGACTTCCTCGGCGCCGAGTCCGATCCGGACAGCGTGTCGGCGGCACGGCTGCGGTTCTGGCGGACGGAGTTGGCCGGGCTACCCGAGGAGTCGGCGCTGCCCGTCGACCGGGCGCGCACGGCCGTGCCGACGCACCGCGGCGACACGGTGCGGTTCCGGCTGGAACCCTTTCTGCACCAAGCGTTGCTGGAGTTGGCGAAGCAGCGCGGCGCGACCCTGTTCATGGTGCTTCAGGCGGGTTTGGCGGTGCTGCTGCACCGGCTCGGCGGTGGCACGGACATCCCGCTCGGCACCGTCGTGGCCGGGCGCGCCGACGAGGCGGTGCGCGACCTCGTCGGGTTCTTCGTCAACAGCGTCGTCCTGCGCGCGGACCTGACCGGCGATCCGTCCTTCGCGGACTTCCTGGATCGGGTGAGGGAGGCCGACCTCGACGCGTTCGCGCACCAGGACGTCCCGTTCGAGCGGGTGGTCGAGGAGCTCAACCCCGCGCGGTCCGCGGCTCGCCACCCGCTGTTCCAGGTGATGCTCGTGGTGCAGAACAACGCACCCGGCGCGGATTTCGGCGGTGTCGCGACGGAGCGGTACGCGGTGGACCCCGACGTGGCCCGGTTCGACCTGACCGTCGAGCTGGCCGAGACCGCGGCCGGCGGAGCGGCGCCGAGCGGGATCGACGGGTGGTTGAGGTACGCCACCGACCTGTTCGACCGGCCGACGGCGGAGGCGCTCGCGGCGCGGTTCACCCGCGTGCTCGCCGCCGTCGTCGCCGCGCCCGGTGCGCACGTCGGCGATATCGACGTGCTCACCCCGGACGAACGCCGCGCCCTCGACGCGGGCAACGACACCGCGGCGCCGTTCCCCGACGCCACGCTGCACGAGCTGGTCACCGGGCAGGCGGCGCGGACACCGGAGCGGCCCGCCGTGGTGGGGCCCGGCGGGCCGGTGACCTACGCGCGGCTGGAGGAACGCGCCGACCGGTGGGCGAACGAGCTGATCCGACGGGGCGCGGGGCGCGGCGCGGTGGTGGGTGTGTGCCTCGAACGCGGCGTCGACCTGGTGACCGCCGTGCTCGCCGTGCTGAAGACCGGCGCCGCCTACACGCTGCTCGACCCGGAGTTCCCGGCGCAGCGGCTCGCGGGCGTGCTGCGCCAGGCGGACGCGGTGCTGCTGGTGACCGCCGGCGAGCACGGGACGCCGGCGACGCGCGTCGACGTGGCCCGGCTCGACGCGGCCGCCGGCGGACCGGCGCCGGGCGCGACGGCCGGACCCGGCGACGCCGCGTGCGTGATGTTCACGTCGGGGTCGACCGGGGTGCCGAAGGGCGTGGTGTCACCCCACCGCGCTCTGGTGGCCACCTACCTCGGCCAGGAGTACGTGGGGTTCGGCCCGGACGAGGTGTGGCTCCAGTCCTCGGCGGTGTCCTGGGACGCGTTCGCGCTGGAGGTGTTCGGCGCGCTGCTGCACGGTGGCACCTGCGTGCTGCCGCCGGGTCGGGCCGGCGTGGACGAGATCGCCGCGTCGGTGGCGCGCCACGGCGTCACGAGCCTTCAGCTGTCGGCGAGCCTGTTCAACCTCCTGCTCGACGAACGGCCGGAGGTCTTCGCCGGCCTGCGGTGCGTGATGACCGCCGGCGAGGTCGCGTCGGTGCCCCACGTCCGCCGCGCGCTGCGCGCGTTCCCCGGCCTCCGGATCGTCAACGGCTACGGGCCGGTGGAAAGCCTCGGTTTCACCACGGCCCACGACATCTCCGCCGCCGACGGCGAGGCGGCGGCGATCCCGATCGGGCGGCCGATCCGGAACAAGCGGGTGTACGTGCTGGACGACTCCCTGACGGCGGTACCGCCCGGCGTCGTCGGCGAGATCTACGTGTCCGGGGCCGGGCTCGCGCACGGCTACGTCGCGAACCCCGCCCTGACGGCCGAGCGGTTCGTGGCCGATCCCCGTGAGCCGGGCGCCCGGATGTACCGGACCGGCGACCGGGGCCGGTGGCGCCGGGACGGCCGGCTGGAGTTCGCCGGACGGGCCGACGACCAGGTGAAGATCCGCGGTTTCCGGGTCGAGCCGCGGGAGGTCGAGCTCGCTCTCGCCCGGTACCCGGCCGTCCGGCAGGCGGCGGTCGCCGTGCGTGAAGATCGTCCGGGTGACCGGCGGCTCGTCGCCTACGTCGTTCCCGCCTCCGAGGTGGACCCCGCCGGGTTGCGCCGGGACCTGGCCGGCCGGTTGCCGGCCTACCTGGTGCCCTCCGCCGTCGTGCTGCTCGACGCGCTGCCGCTGGCGGCCACCGGCAAGCTCGACCGCCGGGCCCTGCCGGCACCCGGGTACGGCGGCGAGGAGGGGCCGGCGCCGCGGACCGCGGCCGAGGACCTGCTTCGCGGCGTGTTCGCCGAGGTGCTGGGCCGCGAGGTCGTGCGGGTGGACCAGAGCTTCTTCGACCTGGGCGGCCACTCGCTGTCCGCGGTGCGCCTGATCAGCCGGATCCGTTCGGTGACGGGCCGCGACCTGACCGTCCGCGACCTGTTCGACGCGCCCACCGTGCGCGAGGTCGCCCGGCGGTTGGCCGACGCCGGGGGCACCCGGCCGCCGCTGCGGGCGTCGCGGGCGCTGCCGGAACCGCTGCCGCCGTCGTCCGCCCAGCGGCGGCTGTGGTTCCTCGACCAGCTGGAGGGCCCGAGCTCCACCTACAACGTGGTGCTCGCGCTGCGGGTGCGCGGTCGGCTGGACGTCGAGGCGCTGCGTGCCGCCGCGTCCGACGTCGTGGCCCGGCACGACGCGTTGCGCACGGTGTTCCCGGCCGTCGACGGCGAACCCCGGCAGCACCTGCTCCCCGCGGCCTCGGCCCGGCCGGAGGTGTCGGTGATCGCCTGCGCCGAGGCCGACCTGGCCGACCGCGTGCGTGCCGCCGCCGAGCGGCCGTTCGACCTGGCGCGCGATCTGCCCATCCGGCTGTCGGTGTGCACCACCGGGCCGGAGGAGCACGTGCTGTCCGTGGTCACGCACCACATCGCGAGCGACGGGTGGTCGATCCGGCCGCTGGTCCGCGACCTGGCGGAGGCGTACGGTGCCCGCCGCGCCGGTGGCCCGCCGGGGTGGCGGCCGTTGCCCGTGCAGTACGCGGATTACACCGTGTGGCACCGGGAACTCCTCGGGTCCGAGGCCGACGAGGACAGCCTGGTGGCCGGCCAGCTGAGGTTCTGGCGGGCCGCGCTGTCCGGGCTGCCCGACGAGGTGCCGCTCCCGGCGGACCGGCCCCGTCCCGCCGTGCCCACGCACCGCGGCGCCGCGGTGGACATCGCCGTCGGCCCGGAGCTGCACGCCGCGCTCGACGCCGCGGCGAGGGCCTGCGGCGTGACGGTGTTCATGGTCGTGCAGGCCGGGTTGGCGGTGGTGCTGGGGACACTGGGCGCCGGTACCGACGTGCCCGTCGGCTCCGTGGTGGCCGGCCGGACGGACGACGCGCTCGAGGACCTGATCGGGTTCTTCGTCAACACGGTGGTGCTGCGCACCGACGTGTCGGGCGACCCGACCTTCGCCGAGCTGCTCGGCCGGGTGCGGGAGGCCGACCTGGCGGCGTTCTCCCACCAGGACGTGCCGTTCGAGCGGGTGGTGGAGGAGCTCAACCCGGCACGCTCGCCGGGGTCGCACCCGCTCTTCCAGGTGATGCTGGTGCTACAGGACACCGCGGCGGCCGACCCGGAGTTCCCGGGTCTGACGGCGTCCCGGGTCGAGCCGGAGGTCCGGCGCACGAAGTTCGACCTCACCGTCGACGTCCGGGACCGCCGGGACGAGGCCGGCCGCCCCGCCGGGCTCGTCGGCCGCCTGGAGTACGCGGTCGACCGGTTCGACCGGTCGACGGCCGAACGGCTGGTGTCGCGGCTGATCAGCGCGCTGGCACAGCTGGTCGCCGATCCGCACGCACCGGTGGGGCGGGTCGACGTGCTCGTGGACGACGAGCGCGACCGGTTGCGGCAGTGGAACAGCACCGGGGCGCCGGTACCGCGCGGGACGCTGCACGAGTTGTTCGGGGAGCAGGTCCGCCGGACGCCCGACGCGGTGGCGGTGGTGTCCGAGGGCCACCGGCTCGGCTACGCGGAGCTCGACCGGCGGGCCAACCGGATCGCCCACCACCTGATCGACCGCGGCGTGCGACCGGGCCGGGTGGTCGGCGTGCTGCTGGACCGCGGTCCCGAGCTCGTGCCGGCCTTGCTGGGCGTGCTCAAGGCGGGGGCCGCGTACACCCTGCTGGACCCCGAGCACCCCGCCGCGCGGCTGACGGCGGTGCTCCTCCGGTCGGGCGCGTCGGCGGTGGTGACCACCCGCGGGCCGGGCGCGCGGCTGGGCGGGTTCCCGGGCACCACGACGTTCCTGGACCTCGAGCAGTCGGTGATCGCCGGACGGCCGGAGTCCGATCCCGGCGTCGTCGTCGACCCGGAGGACGTCGCGAGCGTCATGTTCACGTCGGGGTCGACGGGGGTTCCGAAGGGTGTCGCCACCGCGCACCGGGCGCTGGTGGCCACCTACTGCGCCCAGGACTACGCGGACTTCGGGCCGCAGCAGGTGTGGTTGCAGTGTTCCCCCGTGTCGTGGGACGGGTTCGCGCTGGAACTGTTCGGAGCCTTGCTCTTCGGGGGCTCGTGCGTCCTCCAGCGGGGTCAGCGACCGGAACCCGCGGAGATCGCCCGGTTGGCCGCCGAGCACGGCGTGACGGTGCTCCAGGTGTCGGCGGGCCTGTTCAACGTCCTGGTGGACGAGCGGCCCGAGGTGTTCACCGGGCTGCGCGAGGTGTTCACCGGCGGCGAGGCGGCCTCGGTGACGCACGTGGCCAAGGCCCTGCGGCGGTTCCCCGGCCTGAAGGTGTCCAACGGGTACGGTCCGGCGGAGTCGATGGGGTTCACCTCCGTGCACCCGGTCGGCCCGGAGGACTGCGAGCGGGCCTCGGTGCCCATCGGTCGCCCGGTGCGGAACAAGCGGATCCACGTCCTCGACGGCGCGCTGCGGCCCGTGCCGCCGGGTGTGCCGGGCGAGGTGTACGTCGCCGGGCACGGTGTGGCCCACGGGTACATCGGCGCGCCCCGGTCGACGGCGGAGCGGTTCGTCGCCGACCCCTTCGACCCCGGCGCGCGGATGTACCGCACGGGAGACGTGGCGCGGTGGACGCCGGAGGGCGTGCTGGAGTTCGTCGGGCGGGCCGACGACCAGGTGAAGATCCGGGGTTTCCGGGTCGAGCCGGCCGAGGTCACGGCCGTGCTGGCCACGTGCCCGGGAGTGCGGCAGGTGGCGGTGCTGGCGCGGGAGGACGGTGCCGGCGGCACACGCCTGGTGGGCTACGTGGTGGGAACCGCCGCCGCCGCGGAGCTCCGGGAGTTCGCCTCGCGCGTCCTGCCGGAGTTCATGGTGCCGTCGGCGTGGGTGTCGTTGGACGCCTTGCCGTTGACGGCCAACGGCAAGCTGGACGGCCGGGCGCTGCCGGCGCCGGACTTCGCCGCCCTGGTGTCGTCGGGACGACCGCGGAACCGGCGGGAGCAGGTCCTCTGCGAGCTGTTCGCGGACCTGCTCGGCCTCGAGGTCGTCGGTATCGACGACAGCTTCTTCGACCTGGGCGGGCATTCCTTGCTGGCCACCAGGTTGATCAGCCGCGTGCGCACGGCCCTGAACGCCGAACTGGAGGTCCGCGACCTGTTCCGGGCACCCTCCGTCGCGGCGCTGGCGCGACTCCTCGACGTGGCGAAGACGGCCCGACCGGCGCTGCGCCCGATGCGCCGGGCCGGTACGCCCGACCGGCGGTGAACCCCGCCGGTCGGGCGCTGCCGTGGGAACGCCCGCGGTGGCCGCGTCCCGGGCCCGTGCGCTCCTAGTACCAGTCGGTGCAGACCACCGTCCGGACGATCTCGTGGACCTCGGCGCACGCGCGCATGACCCTGTTGTTGTCGTTGTAGCCCGGCGTGAACGCGACGGTGCCGGCGGTCATCGGGGTGATGCCGAGCTGGGTCCAGTTGCCCGCGTTGGCCTGGCTGATGTTGACCGCGCGGTCGACCCACAGGTAGTAGTTCCCGCCGGCGCTGAACCGGGCCCACGCACAGGTGTTGGTGCTGTACCGCAGCTCCACGACTCTGTTGGTGACGGGGAGGACGTAGGTCTTCTTGGTGCTGGGGCTGGGGAACGAGCTCGGGTTGGAGCCGTCCACACAACCGATGGCGTCCTCCGACGCGGACGCCGCCGGCGCCGTCACGAAGGAACCGAACAACGCGGCGACCGCGAGGGCGGCGGCCGTTGCGGTACGGGTGAACTTCACGTCGTATTTCCCCTCTACCGGTGTTGGGGGCATTCGGGGACGGACGTCCCGAATAGCATGGCAGGGCACGGCAACCCTTTTACGCGAGCGCGCAAAAAAGGGTTGTACCGGATGGTTTCCTACGTGATCACCGCTGGTGAGGCGCGGATCGCGGTAGGCGGTCAGCTCGCCCCGACGCCGTCGCGAAATGTCATCGAATCCCCCCGGACTCTCCCGGTCCGATGCCGGGAACACCCGGACACTAACCGACGCTCGGTGCCCGACACAATGTCGTCCGGATGGAGTAGGTACCCATTTCCACGGCCTTCGGCGACCACCGACCGACCCGTTGTCACACCACCGTCCGAACCACGACGACCCGCCCTTGGACGTGCCCCCACCGCCCACCGCCCGCGCCGGGTGCCGCGTGACCACGCCGCCTCGGCGCGCAGCGGTTGTTCGCCTGCCGGGCGGACCCGTTCTCGATCGAACGACGTCATCTGCCAGGAGCACTATCGGTCCGATGATGTGATGACTGCAGGATCGGACCTCGTGGTGACCGACGAGTGGCCCGGGAAGGTGCGACAGGGTTCGAGATGCCTGTCGGGGCGGCAAACCGCCCCGTGCCCGACTGTCCGGAACGACATGAGCGGCGCCGTGACCAACCAGGTACAAGCCGGTCCAGTGGTCTGACAGCCTCGACGGCAGTGTGTGGATTCGGTGTCCGCAAGCACGAACACGTGTGGGTCGATGCCGGCTTCGCTATCGTGAATGGGAGAGACGGCCGGATGCCACGGGAGAGTCCAATGACGTCGCCGAGTGGTCCAGTTGACGAGTCGGTGCCAGTTTCTCGTGACGTGACTAGCGTCGAAGTGTCAGGAACCGCAGACAACGTCGTCCAGGCGAGGGACGTCAACGGCGGTGTGCACTTCCACCGTGTCGGACCTGCCAGGCATAGCGTGCCGCGTCAACTCCTCGCTGACGTTCGCGGATTCGTCAATCGGTCGAAAGAACTGGACTGGCTCGACCGAGTGCTGTTTGGGGAAGGACCCGATGCCGCGGCGTTGACTGTGATCGTCGGTACTGCAGGAGTAGGTAAGACCGGCCTCGCGCTTCGATGGGCGCACCGCGTGCGCGACCTCTTTCCCGACGGGCAGTTGTACGCCAACCTGCGTGGTTATGGCCCAGGCGAACCGGTCCCGCCCGAGCGGGCACTGGACGGATTCCTCAGCGCATTCGACGTAGCGGCATACCGCATACCGTCCGACCTGGAGGCCAAGGCGACTCTCTACCGGTCCGTATTGGCAGATCGTCGTGTGCTGGTCGTCTTGGACAATGCAGCCACGGTCGCGCAGGTGAGACCGCTGCTACCGGGAAGCGGTAGTTGCCGGGTCGTCCTCACCAGCAGAAATCGGTTGTCCGGGCTGCGGGTCCGCGACGGGGCACAGCGGATGACCGTGGAGGTGTTGCCCGAGAATCACGCAGTTGAACTGCTCCGATCAATCGTCAAGGACTACCGGCCAATCGACGACGAAGCCGATTTGCGGGAGTTGGCGCGCATGTGCGCATATCTTCCCTTGGCCCTTTGTGTCGCCGGCGAACAGGCCGCCGCGCGGCCGTGGATGTCCTTGGCCCAGTTGGTCGAAAGTCTGCGCCAGGAGTTTCAAGGCTGGGATGCGCTGGCGACCGAAGGCGGAGATGAAGCCGACGGCGTCCGGGCAGTGTTCTCGTGGTCGTATCGTGCCCTAGCTCCGGATGCCGCTCAGATATTCCGTCTCCTCGGCCTTCACCCGGCACCTGAGTTCGGTATCCATGCCGCAGCTGCGTTGACGGACATGCCGGTGTCGGCACTTCGCCGCCTGATGGATGTGATCGTCGACGCCCACCTCGTAGAGCAGACGGCACCGGACAGATACCAGTTCCACGACCTACTACGCCTCTACGCCACTGATGCGGCGCATCATGAGGAGCCCCTTGAGCATCAGTACGAGGCGCTTGCCCGTGTTCTCGCCTGGTACCTGCACACTTCCCATTCTGCGGCAATCGCGATGCGCACCTTCCACAGTCTCCTAACCCCGGATGCCCTTCCCCGTCCAGCGGCCGCGCTCAACTTTGCCGACTACTTAAGCGGGTCGCGGTGGTATGAATTCGAGTGGGCGAACCTGGTCGCAGCCACGAAGGCCGCCGAAAAATCCGGTATGGACAGGACGGCTTGGCAACTCGCGCTCATGCTCCGCCCCTACTTCACTGGGCGGGTGTCGATTGCCGATCGCCATCAGATCATCGAGATAGCGATCGTGGCGGCGCGTCGGAATAGTGCCGTCGGCGCCGAACGGGAGGCGTTGACGGCAATGGCGACCTGGCATTCGATGCAAGGTCGATACAGCGAAGCGCTGACGATTCACCAGGACGTACTGGCTCAGTATCACGCCGACGGTGACAGGGTCGCTGAGGGGCGGACGCTCAATCGAATAGGTATCATTCTCGCCGCGACGCGAGATTTCGTCGGCGCCGTCGAACTGTTCGAGAGCCTGCGCGAAATAGGATTGGCGCACCAGGACGTCGAAATGGCGGCCACGGTCCTGTACAATCTTGCGGCGGCGTATTACGGGCTGCGACGTCATGCCAACGCCATCGACGTCGCTCGTGAAGCATTGGCCCTCTGCCGTGATAACGACGACGAGGACGGGCAAGCTGTCTCGCTGACTATGCTCGCTCGTTCGCTCTGCGATTCCGGTGCGGTAAGCGATGCACTTACTTCAGTAGCGGCGGCGCTGGATATCGTTCGTAACAGAAACGACCAACGTGAGGAAGGGTGGGTACTGCTACATCAGGGGCGGATTCAGCGCATTGCTGGACTATATGCGCAGGCCATGATCTCCTACCAGCGCGCACTCACGATTCACGTCGCATTTGAGAGTCGAAACAGGGAAGCTATGGCTCTGGACGGTGCCGGCGAGGTGTGTCGGGCTGTCGAACGGTTCGACGACGCAATCAGCTTCCATCGACGTGCCGTTTCCTTGGCTCGGGAAACAAATTCTCAGTGGACACTTGCGGTCGCTCTGGACAACCTGGCAACCGTGCTTGCTGGTGTAGGTGCTGCCAGCGAGGCGCGACGACACTGGAGGGAGTCGGTTGGGCTTCTCCGCGCTTACCGGGACCCTGCCGCGAGTGAGCGGAAGGCGCGGATGGCCCGCCTGCTCAACAGGAAGTGACTCACTGCTCAACGACGTCTGATCCCTTACCCATTCTTGTCATCCTCGTCTCCGGCTTTCGGGCCGCAGTCTCCTCCGGTGTGGCTCTGAAGCTTGAACTCCGTTGCCATTGTCGAGATTCTTGCCCTCATACACGGACCGTCAAGAATGGTTTCCAGGGGGTCTCGGAGAATGTTGCCCACCCGAAGCCACTTGGCCATTACGCATGGCGTGACGTCACCACGATGATCGACTGCTGCCTGTCCTATTCCGCAACCTCCGCAGAGGTCCGCCACCGTAGGGGGACCCTGATGTGCCGCGCGCCCGATTCCTTGAATCTTGCCGACACGGACGTCCGTGACGCCGAGCAGCCCCAGTTCGCTGCGCGCCGCTGTTCCGCCGTCGCCGATGTCGATTACTCTCGCACGTATGCGAACCCCCCTCTGAACTGCTTCGGCAATGTTGGACCTCGTCCGATGGTGGCTTCCGCGCACTCCGGTGAACGAATCATGAACCTCGGCATCATCGGTGTAGTACGAAGTCGCCACCGTCGTACCTGGGTGGCGATATAGTGCCCAGAGGTCCTCGTTGACCCAGGTCAAGTTGGTGAACACCTCCACGCCGATGTCCAGCGACAGGGCGTGGCTTACCAGGTCGATACAACCCGGATGTAACGTCGGCTCGCCACCGATGAACTGGACCGTCCTCACTCCATACTTTGCTGCGGAATCGAGGACACATAGCCAGTCGGCGGTATTCATAACGCCGTGGTCGCCTCGAGGGGACGACTCTGCATAGCAATGAGAGCACGTGAGTTGGCAACGTCCGGTCAACTCCAATGCCAGGTGTGTAATGGGTCTGCCAGCCTCCATCGCCGCCCTCCGCATCCCACAGACGGACGTAACTAACGTAGAGTCGCAGGGTGTCAGCACTGGGTCAAGGATCTGCGGCCGAACAGGGCAATTCCCCTGCAAATGCGATGTCTCGGCACGCCGTGCAGTTCCGGTCAGGACAGCTTTGCCTGGGCCTCCGACACCGTCCCTGTTCGGAGCGCACTTCGGCGCCTCCCTGAACGGGTTGTGCTGGACGACCCCGTCGGGCTGGTGTTCGTCGCCACGGGGGCCGGACGTGGCGTTGTGGTCGACGGGGCGCGCGCTCGCCGCGCATGGGAACGGGTGGCGGGCCGTGCGCGCCGCGCGGCAGCCGGTGACGCCCCGCCGGCACCTGGTTAGCGTTGCCCGACGGCGAGTGGGCGCCGGTGGAGTGCTCGGTCGCTTGGTGGCGGACTTGTCGGAAACGCTGGACGGTTAGGGCGTCCGTCCCCGCGACGGGGTTCGTGTCATGGGAGCTGGGCCTGGGTCGCGGCCGATCGGCTCCCAGGACGGTGAGCACCTGGGTTTCACCGACCTGCCCGAGTCGGTCGCGCTCGACCCGGCCGCGACCGGGTCCACAATGGACTCCGTGGCCGCGGCGCTCGACTTCGACGCGGACCTCTCCCGCTGGTGCGCGACGGACGTCCTCGTCGGGGACCGGTCACGGCTCGCGCTGGAGATCGGACCCGTCGACCCGGCGGGTGCGGGACTGCGCACCTGCACGCTGTGGCTGGACGGCGCCATCGCCACGCCGTTCGACAACACGGCGTACGTGCCGCAGTTCGCCCACTCGCTGCGGGTGGACGCCGCCCACTACCGGGCGGGGCGGTGGCCGGACTTCGCGTGCTGGGGTCCGACCACCGACGACCTGTCCGCGCGGCTGCACCCGGACGGCACGCTGCGGTACCGGGTGCGCTCGCGGATCGACGGGGTGGGCGACCGCGAGGGGAGCGTGCGGCTGGGCGTGGACGAGATCGTCGCGGTGCTGGAGGAGGCCGCCGCCGTGCTGACGGCCGGCCCGCGCGGCTCGTCCGGGACGTGTTGACTGGGGCGTGATCCGAAACCCGCCGGAAGGACCGTGATGAGCACCGACACCAGTTCGCTGACCGCCGACGACCTGGAGTTCCTCCGCCGTCCCCTGCACGGGCTGCTGTCCGTGGCCGCGGGCCCGATCCCCGCGCAACCCCGCCCGGTGTGGTTCGAGGCCGCCGCCGACGGCACGGTCGGGTTGTTCACCAGTCCGGGCACGCTCAAGGTGCGGCGACTGCGCCGTGATCCGCGCGCCTCGCTCGTCGTCGTGGCCCCGGTGGGCGAACGCGAGCGCTGGGTGTCGGTGGCGGGCAGCGTGACGGTCGAACCCGACGGCGCGCACGACCTGGCCTCCCGCCTGGCCGCCCGCTACTGGGACCTCGACGACCCGACCCGCGCCGCCGACCTCGCCGAGATCCTGGCCGAGGAGAAGGTCCGCCTCGTCCTCCACCCGGAGACCGTGAACCGGTTCGCGTACTGACGTCCCGGGCGGCCGACGAGCACCCGTCGGATCTCCGCCACGTCGAGGAGTCCCTTTCGGGAAGAATGACCCGCATGGGGTTACGCAGGTGGTGGCTTCCGTCGGGGGCGTTCTCGGTGGCCCTCCTGGGCCTGTTGCTGTGGGTCTCCCGGTCCGACGAGGCTCTCGACCGGGGTGACAAGCTCGCCGGCGTGGCCGGCGCGGTCCTGGCCGTCGGTGGTCTGGTGATCAGCGTGATCGGGGTGGTCGTGGCGGTGCGCGCGAACCGCGTCGCCGACCACGCCCAGGCGGCGGACACCCTGGCGAGGCTGGTGGTCAGGCAGTGGACCCGAGAGGCAGGAGCCCGCGGCCTGACCCGGCCGATCGACATCGACTGGGCCACCACGCTCCGCTCCGTCGCGCCCTCACCCGCCGAGGTCGTCGGTGATCCCCGGTTCACCCGCCTGACGCTGCACGGCGCGGTCCCCGACCTGGCGGACGCGTTCCGCGCGTTGCCCGGACGCCAACTGGTCGTCGTCGGTGAGCCGGGATCGGGCAAGACGAGCGCCGCGATCCTGTTGGCCCTGGGATTGACGCGACAGCGCGGGCCCGGTGACCCGGTGCCGCTGCTCCTGTCGTTGTCCACCTGGGACATGGTCGAACACGATTTCGAGACGTGGGTCGCGCACCGGCTCGCCGTCGATCACCCGGTGTTCGGCGAACGTGGTGTCCACGGACCGCAGGTCGCGCGAGCGCTGGTGGAGTTGGGCATGGTGTTGCCCGTGCTCGACGGGCTGGACGAAGTCGCACGGGCCGGGAGGGTGTTCGCGGTCCGGGCCATCGCCGAGGTGGTGGGGCGCAATCGCCCACTGGTGCTGACGAGCCGCTCGGAGGAGTACGAGGAGGTCATCCGGGAACACGGCGTGGCGATCGGCCGGGCGGCGGTGGTGGAGTTGGGTCCGGTGCGGGCCGCCGCGGCCGCCGACTACCTGACCTCCGGTGTGCCCGCGGGCGATGGCCGATGGGACGAGCTCGTCGCCGAACTGCGTGACCACCCGGACGGCGTGGTGGCCGAGGCGTTGTCCACGCCCTTGGCGGTGTACCTGGCCAAGACCGCGTACGGCTCGCCGGGCACCGACCCCGCCGACCTGTTGACGTGCGGCACGCCGGACGCCGTCGAGAACCATTTGTACGACGCCTACCTCCCCGCGCTGTACCCCGACCACGACCGGGCTCGTCGGCGGTTCGCGTTCCTCGCCCGCCGACTCGCCCGGCGCCCGGGTTCGGACCTGTCGTGGTGGCGGCTGTTCCTCCTTCTGCCCGGCGCCCACACGCTGGTGGCGGCGACACGTGGTGCGTTCATCGGGACCATGGTCATGGCGATCGTGCTCCTGCCCGGCCTGGTGTGGGGTCTGCTCCAGCCGGATCCGGGCCGGAGGCCGCTGCCACCCGGGCACATCGTCGTGCTCTACGGGATCCTCTTCTTGGCGGCTGTCGTCGTCGGTGCCGTTGTGGGCGGGCTGCGCGGCCTGGCGCGGTGGGGGGTGACGCGCCTGATGAGGCGCGAGGAGGAACGGCTCGTGCACCTGCCGCGCTACGGGCTCCTCCGCCTGCGACAGGTGTTGGTACGACTCGTGTTCGCCGTGGCCCTCGGCGTGGCGGTCTTCTGCTCCATAGCCTTCATGGACCGCGGTATCCCGTTTTCCTGGGACGAGGCGTCGGCGTGGGCGGCCTTCGGGGCGGTGCTGATGGCGAACCTCGGGCTGGCGCCGCGGATCAGGGCCGACGAGCCGATCCGCCCCGCGATGAGCCTGGCGGCCGACCGTCGCATCGCGCTCACTCTCGGAGCCGTGACCGTGGTCGGCTTGAGCTACGTGCTCATGTCGGTCACCCGCAACCAGGCTCTCCGCAGCCTGGGAGTCGTCGCGGCCATCTGGATCACCGCCGTCTGGCCGATGTCGTGTGCGTGGGTGAAGTTCGAAATCGTGCGTTTCTGGTTTTGGGCTTTCGGCAAAACCCCCTGGCGGTTGATGGGGTTTCTGGAGGGCGCTCATCGACGCGGGGTGTTGCGGCAGGTGGGTGGGACCTACGAGTTCCGGCATCGGCGTATCCAGGACTACTTCGCCGGTACCTGACCCTGCTCCGGGACGCGGACCCGAATTCCTGGCGATCGGGGAAGTTCGCCCGAGTCGGGCGCCGTCCCCGCGGGCACCCGGTCGCGGCCGCGGGCTCAGGGGTATCCCTGAGGCGCCCCTGGTTTTCCTCGGTGTTCCTTGTGCGTGGTCGTGCGGGTGTGGAACGTTCCCGGGCTCATGGGGGCAAAACTGATGGCCTGTGCGCTCGTCGTGACGCTGTTACCCGGCACGGCGGTCGGCACGCCGGCTCGTGGGATCTCGTGGACCGGGGCGGACTGCACGCCGGACGTCGCGGTCGAGTGCGGGACGCTGGAGTTGCCGGTCGACTGGAACCGGCCGGGTGGCGCGCGGTTCGGGATGCGGGTGGCCCGGGTCGCCGCCGCCGAGCCGGCTCGACGGCTCGGTGTGCTGGTGGTGCTGCCGGGTGGGCCGGGCGACTCGGGGGTCGACTACGTGCGCCGGATGAAGGCCGCGCTCGACCCGGAGGTCCGGGACCGCTTCGACCTCGTCGGGTTCGACGCGCGCGGGATCGGGCGCAGCACTCCGGTGGTCTGCTCGACCGGACTGCAAGCGCGGCGGCCCTCGGCGTACCCGCGCGACGACGCGGAGTTCGACCGGCTGGTCGCGTTCAACCGGGAGTTGCGCGCGGACTGCGGGCGGCACACCGGCCCGATCGCCGAGCACGCCGACAGCGCGTCGGTCGTGCGCGACCTCGAGGCGCTGCGCGGTGCGTTGGGGGAGCGGAAGATCAGCGTCTTCGGCCATTCGTACGGCACGGTGGTCGGCATCGCCTACGCCGAGCGCCACGGCGACCACCTGCGCGCGTTGGCGATGACCGGGATCTTCGACCCGTCGTCGACCGCGCGGGAGCTGCTGGAGCGGTCGGCGGTGGCCGTCGAGGAGGCGTTCGGCGAGTTCGTCGCGTGGTGCGACCGCACCCCGACGTGCGCGTTGCACGGCCGGGACGTGCGCGCGGCGTGGGACGAGCGGCTCGCGCGCGCCGACGCCGACCCGACGGCCCACCCGACCGCGAACGAGTGGTCGCTCGGGGCGATGCTGCTGCTCTACGGACCGGACTACCCGAGGCTCGCCGCGATGATCGTCGGGACCGAGGCCGTGCCCGCACCGCCCGCGCCGCGCGCGGAGAACCCCGCCGAAGCCGTGTTCTGCGCCGATTTCCGGGTCGACGTCCGCGAGGTCGGCGACCTGGAGCACCTCGCCGCCGTGGGCCGACGAGCCGCGCCGCACCTGCGTGGCGCCGTCCGCCAGCACGGGGTGGTCGCCGCGTGCGCCGGTCGTCCGACCGCCCGCCCGGGCCACGCGTTCCGGCCGCACCGGGACGCGCCGCCGATCCTGCTCCTGAACTCGCGGTTCGACCCGGCGGGTGTGCACTCGGCGGCGCTGGCCGTCGAGCGGCAGTCGCGCGGACGCGCCACGTTGGTCACCTACGACGGTCCGGGGCACAACGTGTACGCGCGCACCGAGTGCACCCGCGGCGCGGTGGACCGCTACCTGCTCGACGTGGTCGTGCCGGCCACCGGAACGCACTGCGCCGGGGCGTGACCTTCGGGTCCGGTGACGTCGTCGTCGCTCGGAATTGTCGTGTGGCAAGGGGTTCGGCCGATCCGAGCGGTCGCGGTCCAGTCCGACGCGCCGGCATGGTGCCGCTGTCGTCGGGACTGAGTTGAGAGCGGTTTCCTCACGCCGGGCAAGGCAACGGTGTACGCACGCGATCCGGGCTCGGTGAGCGTGATCGCGGCGGACTACGTCGGCGCGCCGCCGTTCGCGGACCACCGGGTGGCGATCAGGACCTGTTGACCGCCACCCGGCAGGTCGGCCGGGATCAGGCGGGCAGCAGGGGGAGTGCGGCCTGGGAGGTGGAACGGCTGATCGTGGCCGAGGCTCCGTCCTTCACCAGTGCGACCTGGGTCGGGAAGGTGGAGAGGCTCGGGAACGGGGCGCGGAAGTAGCCCGAGAGTCCGACGTAGGACTCATAGCCGTTGTAGGCCACGGCGGTGATGCCCAGTTGGTAGTAGCCGCCGGGGATCGGTTCCGGGTCGTAGTGGGCGGGTGGTTCGAGTTTCGCGACGACCGCGGTGTTGGCCGTGCGCAGCGTGGCGACGAGGCCGGCCGTGCTGAAGCCGGCCCTGCTGCGGGCGACCAGCGACACCGGGCCGATCGCGGCGAGCGCGAAGCCGAGCTGGTCGAGGGAAGCCTTGTCGGTGACCGCCGAGAGGCGGCTGTCGATCAGCGTGACGCACGCCGTGGCGTCGCGCGCGTAGGCCTGGAGCGTGTCCGGGGTGAACCGCTCGATGTCCGCGAAGTCGATCACGGCGGCCCGGGTGCACGCCCGCGCGTCGGCGACCGCGACCTGGTCGACGTGCGCGAGGATGTCGGTGCGGGCCTGGTCGATCTCCGCGATGATCTTCGTGGTCGCCTCGCCGATCGACAGTCCGCCACCGCCGGAGAACTGCTTGTACAGGCCGTACGCCTTCTGCACCCAGGAATAGATGGTGCCGATGTCGACCGCGGCGGCGGGTTGGGCCGCGGCGGGCAGGACCACGGCGACCGCGAGGGTCATCGAGGTGAGCGCGCGCATCAGGGTTGTTCGCACGGGGAGTCCTCTGCTGTCCGTCGTCGGGAGGTGCACCGCCCGTGCGGTCGGCGCGGCGCGGCACCCACCGTCGTACCGGCCCGTCCGGCGCCCGCGCTACGCCCGTTCGTGGCGGCGCCACCGCGCGGCTACGTCAAGCCGAAGACCTGCGAGGAAGCGTTGCGCAGCACGGCTCGCCCGATGTCGGCCGAGGGCAGGAGCGCGCCGGCGCCGACTGCCGGCCGACCTCGCCGGATTTAATGGGTATCGCCACTTAATTGCGCGCGTGTTCCGCTCCCACAAGCCCTCGGGGAGGGTGACCCGTGCCGGCCGCCGATTCTCCACCCTGCCTCGCGGCCGGCACGTCCCCGGCATCGCCGCGGGCGCGGACAAGGAGAGTTCCGATGAAACACAGGTATTCGATGCGCGCGCCGGTGGTCCTGGCCGCCGTGGGTGTCGCGTTGGTCGGCGCGGCGGCACCCGCTGTCGCGGCGCCCGCCGAGGGCACGATCCGCGGCGCCGGTGCGCAAGGCGCGGTCGCGGGCAGCTACATCGTGGTGCTCAAGGACTCCGGGGCGTCGGCGTCCACTGTGGACGCGGCGTCGGCCGACCTCGCGGGGCGCTACGGCGGTACCCGCAAGCTCACCTACAGCGCCACGATTCGCGGATTTTCCGTTGCCCTGTCGGAGGATCGCGCACGGCGGTTGGCGGCGGACCCGGCGGTGGCCTACGTCGAGCAGGACGGGATCGCGCGGGCGGTCGGTGAGCAGCAGAACCCCACCTGGGGGTTGGACCGGATCGACCAGCGCGCTGCCGGTGGACAACAGGTACGCCTACCCGAACGACGGTGACGGCGCGACGGTCTACGTGGTCGACACCGGGGTCTACCGCGCGCACCCGGACTTCGGTGGTCGGGTCACCTCGGGACGCGACTTCATCGACAACGACAACGACGCGTCGGACTGCCACGGTCACGGCACGCACGTCGCGGGCACCGTCGGCAGCGCCACCTACGGCGTCGCCAAGAAGGCCAGGATCGTCGCGGTGCGGGTGCTGGACTGCCAGAGCAGCGGTCAGTGGTCGCAGATCATCGGCGGGTTCGACTGGGTCGCGGCCAACGCGGGCGCCAACTCGGTGATGACCGCGAGCCTCGGCGGCAGCGCGCAGTCCACTGTGGACGACGCGGTGGCCAAGGTCGTGGCCAAGGGGATCACCGCGACCATCGCCGCGGGCAACAACAACGGCGACGCGTGCCAGACCAGTCCGGCCCGCACGCCCAGCGCCATCACCGTGGGCGCGGTCGACAACGCCGACAAGAGGTCGTTGTGGACCAACGGCCAGGGCTCGAACTACGGCACCTGCGTCGACCTGTTCGCACCCGGCACCGCCATCACCTCGACCGTGCAGAACGGCGGGTCCGGGCAGATGTCGGGCACCTCGATGGCGACCCCGCACGTCGCGGGCGCGGCGGCGCTGTACCTGACGGCCAAGCCCGGCAGCACGCCGTCCCAGGTCACCCAGGGGCTGCTGGCCGCCGCCACGCCGGACAAGGTCTCCGACCCCAAGGGCTCGCCCAACAAACTCCTGTACGTCAAGGACTTCGGCGGCGGGCCGAACCCGGGCACCTGCGAGCCGAAGACCAACGCGAACGCCGTGGCGATCCCGGACGCCGGGTCGGCCGACTCCCCGGTGACCCTGGCCGACTGCGCCGGCACGGCGTCCGCGTCCACCACGGTCAAGGTCGACATCGACCACACGTTCACGGCGGACCTGGCCGTCGATCTGGTCGGCCCGTCCGGCGCGGTGCTGAGCCTGCGCAAGTCCGGCGGACTCGGTGACGCGGCCGGCATCCACACCACCTACACGGTGAACGCCTCGGGCGAGCAGAAGAACGGCACCTGGAAGCTCCGGGTCACCGACGTCTACCGCTACGACACCGGCTCCCTGACCTCCTGGACGTTGACCCCGTGACCACTGTGGAGAGAAGAATCATGCCCAACCGCAAGCAGATCGCGGCCGTGCTCGTCGGTGTCGCGGTGAGCGCGTCCGGCGTGGTCGCGGCCGGCGCGGCCCCGGCGGCGCCCCGGACCGCCGCCACGTTCGAGGGCGACACCGCGTCCCCGCCGCCCGGTGACGCCTCGGCGTTCCTCTTCAAGGGCCAGGACGCCACGCTCTCCGAGTACCCGCCGGTGATCGCCGCGCTGCGCCAAGGCGGCGTCCGCCCCAAGGGCCAGTCGTGCACCGGTTCGGTGGTGGGCAGGCGGTCCATCGTGATCGCCGCCCACTGCGCGGGCCTGGAGGGCACGAAGACGTTCAACTACGGGCTGGACGACCTCAACGTCGGCACCGGCACCACGCTGACCGTCAAGTCCTACGAGCTGCACCCGCGCTACGTCAACTTCGACCAGGGCTACGACGTCGCGGTGGTCACGACGAACGAGGACATCCCGCTCGCGCCGGACAAGTGGGCCAAGGTCGCCACCTCGGCCGACGCGGGCGTCTGGAAGGTCGGCGACCAGGGTCTGAGCCTGGGCTACGGCAAGAAGACCCACGACGACAACCCGGCGGACGTCTCGCTGGACAAGCAGACCTTCCCGATCGTGGACGGCGCGCAGGTGTGCCAGGGCGTCGGCGCGGGCTTCAAGGCCGCGACCATGATCTGCGCGGGCTACCCGGACGGCCGCACCACGATCCTGCCCGGCGACAGCGGCGGACCGCTGGTGGTCGACGGCAAGCTGGTCGGCCTCGCGTCCTGGAGCCGGTCCGACTTCCAGTGGTACGGCATTTGGAGCAGGCTCGACAACGACATGGGCGACTGGGTCAAGGAGAAGGTCGGCGCCCAGCCCGCGGAGTTCGGCCTCGCGGTCGCGCCGTCGTCGGTCCGGGTCGAGCCCGGGTCGAGCAACTCGGTGGGCGTCACGACCACGGCGGGCGCGACCCCGGAGGACGTCACGCTGACCGCGTCGGGCCACCCTTCCGGGGTGGACGCGGTGTTCCAGCCCGGTTCGATCAAAACCGGTGAGGGCGCCAAGCTCTCGTTCACGGCGGCGGCGGGCACGCCGGACGGCACCTACACCGTGACCGTCACGGGCAAAACCGCGTCGGCGACCAAGCAGGCCGCGGTGACGCTGACCGTCGGCAAGGGCGGTCCCGGCGGCGAGTTCGGCTTCGGCGTGAGCCCGGCGGCGCTCAAGGTGGACCCCGGGAAGTCGGTGTCCACCAACGTCACCAGCGACGTCGTGGGTGGCACACCGGCCGAGGTCACCCTGTCGGCGAGCGGGTTGCCCTCGGGCGCGGAGGCCGTCTTCCAGCCGACGACGATCACCTCCGGTCGCACCGGCAAGCTCACGATCACCACCGCGTCGAGCACGCCCAAGGGCGAGTACCGGGTCACCGTCACCGGCACGTCCGGCTCGGTGTCCAAGCAGGCCCCGCTGACCCTGACCGTCGGCGACGGCGGGCAGCAGCCCGGTGGCCTGACGGTGGCGCTCACGCCCGGCTCGGGCACGATCCAGCCGGGTGGCGCGCTGTTCCCGACGATCCGGGTCACCGGCGCGACGGGGTCGGTAACCCTGACGGCGCACGGGGTTCCGGCCGGCGTCACGGCGCAGCTGCTGCCCGCGACGATCAGCGGCGGGCAGACCTCGACGCTGTTCCTGACCTCGTCGTTCTCGGTCGCACCGGGCACGTACAAGATCAAGGTCACGGCCACCGGCGGCGGGAAGTCGGGCTCGGCGGACTTCACGCTGACCGTGACGTCGCGCTGACGGGGTCGCGACAGGGCCGGGCGGGGTGCAGGTCCCGCCCGGCCCACCCGTCCACAGTGGACTACCGGGGATCGGCCTCGGCCGCGAACGCCGCGCGGGAGCGCAAACCCAGCTTGCGCATGGCCTTGGCCACGTGGTGCTCCACCGTCCGGGGCGAGAGGTACAGCTCCTCGGCGATCTGCCGGTTGGTCCGCCCCGCCGCCACCAGTCCGACGACCTCGCGCTCGCGCGGGGACAGGTCGTCGCCGTAGCTCTTGCGACCACGCGGGGTGCCGCGCCGGAACCGCCGGGCCAGCTGTCCGCACCGGGCGGCGTCGCGGTCGGCGCCGAGCCGGGTGAACGCGCTCCGGGCCAGGTCGAGCTGGACGGTCGCGGTGCCGGTGTCGCCGAGTTCCAGCGCGGCCCGGGCCGCGGCTTCGCGCGCGGTCGCGCCGGCGTGCGGGTGGGGCAGCGCGTCGTACCGCTCGGCCGCGTGCACCAGGCGCACCAGCACTTCCGCGTGGTCACCGCGCGCGCCGGCCAGCACCGCGTGGCACACCTCCGCGCCCGCGACGGCGAGCGGCGCGTCCCGGTCGCCGATGCCCTCCTCGTACTCGGCCGTCAACCGCCGGGCCTCGTCCGGTCGACCCGCGCGCACGAACGCCCGGGTGGCCTGCGGCGCGAGGTCCGACGCCCACACCCACACACCCTTGCGCCGCGTGTCGGCCACCGCGCGTTCCGCGCCCACCGCGGCGGCGGCGACATCACCCCGGGTCAACGCGATCGCGACCCGGCACGCGGCGACCGCGGCGGCCACCGGCGCGCACTCCGGCGCGGCGGACCGGGCGTCGTCGAGGTGGCGCTCGGCCAGGTCCCGGTCGTCCCGGGCCATCGCGAGCCACGCCAACGCGATCCACGCGTCGGCGGCCAGGAACCGCATGTCGCCCGCCTGCTCGATGAGCAGCGCCGCCGCGGCGGGGAGCGCGTCCCACCGGCCGGTGGCGACGTCGAGGCGCAACGCGGTGCCGGTGCCGAGCATGGACAGGAACGGCACGTCGGCGTCGGCCAGCAGCGCGCCACCGGTGCGCAGGTACTCGCGCGCGACGCCGTAGTGGCCCGTCCACGCCGCCGCGTCCGCGATGTTGTTGTACGCCCGGCTCAACTGGCGCCGGATCCGCGCCGAGCGCCCGGCGGCGGGCAGGGCCGCGACCGCCTTCCACAGCGCCGGATCGGCCAGCTGCGCCAGCGTCGTCACCTGGTTCACCCGCACCGACGCGACGAGCTCCGCGTCCACCGCGCCGTCGACCGTGCGCACCGCCTCGGCGAGCCAGCGCAGGTGGAACTCGACCGGTCGGCTGCCGAAGCTGGGCGGTGTCAACGTCGCCATGCCGCGCAACGCGAGCGCGGGCCGGTCGCGCAGGTCGAGGATGGCCGTCTCGACCTCGTTCTGGCCCAGTTCGATCCGACCGGCCTGGTTGATCAGCAACCGGCCCAGGTTGAGCCGCACCTCCGCGCGCGCCGACCGGCCGAGCGACTCGTCGCGCAGCACCGACCACAGCCGCTCGACCGTGCCGGCGCGCGCGATCCCGTTGAGCACCACGCGGCTCAGCCGCACCGCGAGGGTGTTGCGGGCGCGGGTGGGCAGCGCCTCGTCGCGGAGCGCGTCCTCCAGCAGTTGCAGTGCCAGCGCCGTGTCGCCGACCTCGGTGGCGTGGTCGACGGCGGCCAGGGTTCGGCGCGCCCAGTCGGCCAGGTCGCCCGCGCGCCGGTGGTGGTGGGCCAGCCGCGCGATGGGCGGATCCGGTTGTGCGGCGAGCAGTGCGGCCGCGCGCGCGTGCAGCGCGCGGCGGCGCGGACCGGGGATCGTCACGTACGCGGCCTGGCCTGCCAGCGGGTGGCGCAGGGCGTACTGGTGGGTGCCGGTCTCGTGCAGCACGGCGGCGCCCAGCGCCCGGATCAGCGCGCTGCCCACCCGGCGCGCGGGCAACCCCGCGACGGCCGCGAGTTCCTGCTCCGTGGCGGGCTCGTCCAGCACGGCGGCGGCGTGCACGACCGCCGCGACGGTCGGCCCGAGTCGGGCGAGGCGGTCGGACATGGTGTCGCGCAACAGGACCGGGATGTCCACGAGGTCGAGCACCTTCGGCCGCGGCGCGTCGCCGACCTCGCGCACCTCGCGCAGGACCTCCTCGATCACGAACGGGATGCCGGCGGTGCGGTGGTGCAGTTCGAGCGCGAAGTCCTCGGGCACGTCGGTTCGGCCGAGCAGGTCGGCGGCGAGCGTCGCGACCGGTCCCGGTTCCAGCGGACGCAGGCGCAGCAACGAGTTCCGGCCGTCGGCGAGCAGTCGGTAACCCGAGCCCGGCAGCAGCACCGACCCGCCGACGCGGTGCTCCTCTCGGCGGTAGCTCAGCACCGCCGAGAGCCCGCCGGTCGGTTGGCCGGTCAGGAACCACAGCAGGTCGTGGGTGCCCTCGTCGGCCCAGTGCAGGTCCTCCACCACCAGCAGCGTCGGCCCCAGCGCGGCGAGGAACTCCCGCACGGCGCGGAAAACCCGGTGCCGGTCCACCGCCGCGTCACCGCGTTCGGGCTCCGGCGGCAGGATCGCGGCCAGTTCCGGCAGCAGGGGACGCAGCGCGCCCATCACCGCCGGCAGCGGCCCGGCGGACCGGTCGAGGCGGGAACCGTTGTCGCGCAGGATGTCCATCACCGGCCCGTACGGCAGCGGGGTCCGCATCGGTCGGCACGCGCCGAAGAGCACCGTGCGGTCGGCGATGCGCGGCAACCGCAGCAGTTCCCGGATCAACCGGGTTTTGCCCACACCGGCTTCGCCCTCCAGCAGCACGACGGCGGGCGGTCTGCCGACCCGACCCGCCAACTCGGCGAGTTCGGTCGCGCGGCCGACGAACGTCGACGTCGGCAGTCGCACCGGTGGGAGGTCTGGTTGCGCCACGACCGCACGCTACCCGCGGTGGCGGCGCGCTGAGAAGGTCCCATTTGTGGCGGCATTCCGGAATTTGAATGGGTACCCCTACTAATAGCGCACGGGTTTCCCCCGGCGGCCGACTGCCGGATGGTGGTCGCGGAGCGGTGTCCCCTTTTCCCTGCCCTGCCACCGCTCGTACGAGGGAGTTCGCGAATGACGAATCGGAGAACAGGTCTCGCCGCGCTCGCGGTGGGTGTCACGTGCGCCGGCCTGACGGTCGCGGCGGTGCCGGCGGTCGCCGCGCCCGCCCTCGGGACCGTGGTGCAGGCCAAGGAGCACTACGCGGGCCAGTACGTCGTGGTGCTCAAGGACGCCGCCGCGGCCGCGGTGGACACGACGTCCCGGTCGCTGGTGGCGACCTACGGCGGCACGATCGCGTCGACCTACAAGGTCACCGCGCGCGGGTACTCGGTGCACGGCATGACCGAGGACCAGGCGCGCAGGCTGGCCGCCGACCCGGCCGTGCGCACGGTGTACGAGGACGGGAGGATGCGCGGCTCGGACGTGCAGGCCAACCCGACCTGGGGGTTGGACCGCGTCGACCAGCGCGACACGGCGGTGGACCGCAAGTACGAGTACAACGCCACCGGCGAGGGCGTCACGGTGTACAGCGTGGACAGCGGCGTTCGCGTCACGCACCAGGACTTCGAGGGTCGGGCCCGGTCCGGCCACGACTTCCTGGACAAGGACGAGGACGCGTCGGACTGCAACGGCCACGGCACGCACACGGCGGGCACCGCGGTCGGCAAGACCTACGGCGTGGCCAAGAAGGCGAAGCTCGTCGCGCTGCGGGTGCTCGGCTGCGACAACAACGGGCCGGACTCGCTGCTCGGCGACGCGGTCGAGTGGATCACCGCGAACGGCGTCAAACCCGCCGTGGTCAACATCAGCATCGGCCAGTTCGAAACGGGGATCGGCGACGAGCAGATCCGGGCCTCGATCCGCGCGGGATTCGTCTACGCGGTGGCCGCCGGCAACAACAACGGTGCCAGCGCGTGCGATTACAGCCCGGCGCGGGTGGCCGAGGCGATCACCGTCGCCTCGATCGACCAGGGCGACCGCCGGTCGAGCTTCTCCAACACCGGTTCCTGCGTGGACATCTACGCGCCCGGTGGCAACATCACCTCGTTGTCCAACAGCAGCGACACGGCCACGGCGGGCAACTCCGGCACCTCGATGGCCACCCCGCACGTGACGGGCGCGGCCGCGCTGTACTTGCAGGGCCACCCGTCCGCGACGCCGGCCGAGGTCGCGAAGGCGCTCACCGACCTCGCCACGCCCGGCAAGGTCACCGACCCGGGCGCCGGATCGCCGAACAAACTGCTCTACACCAAGGAGATCACCGCGGGTGGGCCGGCGCCGACGTGCGCCAGGCAGACCAACGGCGCCGACGTGGCGGTGCCCGACGCGGGTGCCGCGGTGACCAGTCCGATCACCGTGTCCGGGTGCGACGGGGCCGCGTCGGCGTCGGCGTCGGTCGAGGTCGCCATCGCGCACCCGTACCGGGGCGACCTCTTGGTCGAGCTCATCGCGCCGGACGGCACCGCGTACGCGCTCAAGCCGGCCTCGGCGGGTGACGCGGCGGACGACGTGCGGGCCACCTACACCGTGAACCTGTCGTCGGAGGCGAAGAACGGGACCTGGAAGCTGGGCGTCCGCGACGTCTACCGCTTCGACACCGGCACGATCGACAGCTGGTCCCTCACCGTCTGACGCGCCCGACCGGTGCGTTCGCCGCCCTCCCCACGGCGACGAACGCACCGGCGCGCTACTCGGCCGGCGGGCCGGAAACGGCTTCGCTGAGCCGGAACACGGTGAACTCCACCTGCGACTGGCCCTCCAGCCAGTTGGCCAGCACCTCGGAACCCTTGCCCACCAGGGTGTCGTCGCTGCCCTGGTTGGCGCCCAAGTGCATCAGACCCCGGCCGCCGTCGGTGCAGAAGTAGGCCAGGTGGGCGCGCAACCCGGGGTCCTCCACCGCTTCCAGCGCCCGCGCCCACGCGTCGGTCGCCTCGGCCTTGAGCGGCAGCACGCTCTCCGGCCCGTCGCCGAGGGTCAACGCGACCCGCACCGCGTCGAACAGCGTGCCGTCCGAGACGAGCCTCGGGTAGCGGACGTACCAGCTGTCCGCCCACGCCTCGTCGGCGAGGTCGACGCCGTGCCGTTGCGCCAGGACGGCCAGGTCCGCGCCGCGCACCACCCCGTCCGCGACCGCCACCTCGGCGACATCGGCCGCGAACCCCTGGTGCGGCGCGCTTTCCAGGTCCTCGAACTCGAAGAGGGAGCGCGCCGCGTCGAACCGCGACGGCGGCTCGCCCTGGTCGAACAGGCCGCACTCCAGCACGACCGGCTCCGCGCCCGCCAGGGCGGCGGGCCGGACCCAGGCGGGGTCGCGGTTGTAGCCGAACTCGTCGAAGACGTCGCCGCCCACGTAGGCGGCGTAGTCGGCGTCGGGGGAGTGCGCCGCGAGCGGTCCGCCGAGCATGATCCCGAAGGCCTCGGTGAGCTGCCGGCGCCAGTCGTCGGACAGCGTGGATGCGTTGATCACGGGCGAACTTTACGACCTCGCGGTGGCCCGGCGACGCGCCGCCCGACCCCGGTCCGCGGGAGTGCGGACCGGGGTCGGGTCGTTCGACGGGTGGGTCAGCAGTTGCGGACGCGGTCGACCGGCGTCCAGTTGCCGTTCGGGTCCCCGTACGGCGCCGGGCGCGTGTAGTGGATGACCTTGCCCGCGTCGTTGAGCATTTCCGCCACGGTGCCCTTCGTCTGGTTGTTGAACCAGGAGCCGGGACCGACCCAGGACTCCGGGATGTCGTAGACGCCGCAGGCGAACATGTCGATGTTCGTCCCGGTGTAGCCGGGCTTCCGGTAGGCGCAGAAGTGCTTGGGGTCGATACCCCCGTCGCAGTTCGGGTCGGGCGCGAGCCGTGAGCCGCCCGGCACGGCGATGGTGATGGTGGCGCCCTCCAGTTCGATCCGGTTCAGCGCCACCTGACGACCCCCCAGGTCCGCCAGGTAGCCGTCGGCCTCGATCTGGACGGCGGCGATCTGCGCCGCGCTCAACCCCGCCGCCCGGCCCTCGGCGGCGAAGCCGGACGCGGGTGTCGCGTCGGCCGGCGCGAGCCCCGCCGTGGTCAGGCCCACGGCCAGCAGCACTGCTCCGACAACCCCCTGCACACGCATGTCGTGCTCCCCTCTCGTGATTCGGACGGGTGCCCGGACGCGAATCCGGTAGCCGATTCGCCTGGGCTTTCCCGGTGGTGCGCCTCCCATTCTGGGTGCGGGCCGGACGGGTCGTCCTCAGCTGTGGGTGCACTGCCCTGCGCACCGAGTGCCTTCTGCGCCGGCGCGCGTTGTGGCACGATCGCGGTGAGCGGGGGCTCGAAGGGGGAAATCGTGCTCGAACTGTTCGACAGTGACAAAATACCTGGTCAGGACCGTGCGGAGGCGTGGCGAGACGTCACCGGGAAAGCGTTGGTGACCACGGAGTTCCACGTGCCGGAAGCAACCGGATTCCACGCCCGGCTCGGCGTCCGGTCGTTGGGAATAGCGCAGGTGACCGGCATGTCCTACACCTCGCTTTCCTCTCGGCGGACCTACCGGGCGATCCGCCGATCGGATCCGGAGTTGTGCCAGGTGGGGCTGGTGCGGTCCGGTCGGCAAGGTATCGAGCAAAACCGTAGAAATGTGGTCGTCGACGCGGGCGAGTTGGTGGTCTACGACAGTTCACGGCCATTCGAGGCGCGCGTCGGCGATTCCACCCCGCCGGCGGAGTCGGTGGTCCTGCAATTCCGGCGGCGGCTGTTGCCGCTGCCCGCGCACAAGGTCGCCCGGCTGCTCGCCGTGCCGCTCCCGGCGACGACGGGCATCGGTCGGCTGCTCACCGGGTTCCTCGTCGCGCTGACCGACGACCGCGGCCGGTGGACCGAGCACGACGCCCACCGGCTCGGGCCGATCGCGATCGACCTGGTGAGCGCGTGGCTCGCGCACCACCTGGACGACGACACCGCGCCGCCGGGCTCGCCGTCGCAGGTGCTCTACCTGCGCGTCAAGGACTTCGTGGAGGAGAACCTGCACCGGCCCGACCTCGACCCGCCGGCCATCGCCGCCGCGCACCACATCTCCGTGCGCTACCTGCACCGGATCTTCCAGCAGCACCACGACACCGGTGTGGACGCCCACGTCCGCCACCGCCGCCTCGACCGCTGCCGCCGCGACCTCGCCGACCCGGCGCTGCGCCACCTGACCATCGCGGCCATCGCCGCGCGCCGGGGCTTCACCCGCCCCGCCGACTTCAGCCGCGCGTTCCGCCGGGAAACCGGCCTGTCGCCCAGCGAGTTCCGCGCGGGCCGGGCGCCGTGACCGCGTACCGGCTCACCGGGATCTCCTGACCTGGTCCGCAACCTCGGGGAGCCGCCGGAACCCCGCGGCCAGGTAGGTGGCGACCCCGCCCGCGTTGGCACTCGGTGTGGCCACGATCGCGCTGGACGAGCCGAGCGCGCGGAGCGCGGCGGCCGCGGCGAGGGTGATCGCCGTGCCGTGGCCGCGACCGCGGTGGTCCCGGTGCACGCCCATCGGCTCCAGCAACCCGGGCCTGCCCGGACCGGCCGACCACACCGTCACCGCCGCCACCGCGTCGTTCCCGTCGTGGGAGACCAGGCACCGCGCGTCGGCGTAGGCCGGTCCGGCCGCCATCGCGTGCCACCGCGACGTCGTGAACGTCGACCCGTCGAACGACGCCCGTTGCACGGCGGCCCGCACGTGCGCCCGTTCCGGCCCGACGACCTCGACCCGGACACCGGGGTCCGGCACCGGCCCGGTCAGGTCGCGGCACAGCGGTGTCCACGGTTCGCCCGGCTCCCACCCGCTGTCGGACAACAGGTCCCGGACCGCCGACCCCGACGGCGACTCGACGGCCGCCGTGCCCTCCGGGAGGAGGGCGTCCACGTCCGCGACCACCGAGCGCGCCAAGTCCTCGTCCCGAAAGGCGTCCGGCGCGACCGTCAACCGCACCAGGCCGGGCCCGTCCAGCAGCCCGACGGCGAGCACCCGCCCGTCCCGCGCCCAGGTCCGCACGGCCGCCGTCGCGGCCTCGGCGCCGAACCGCCGGAACCAGCCCAGGTCTCCCGGGTGCAGTTGCGCGGTCCCGTCGCGCTGCCACTCCCGCAGCACGCCCACGACGCCGTCCTCGTCCACCGCCCGATCACACCGCACCACGCCGGGCCGCGGCCACCGGTTTTCCCGCGCGGGCAGGCGGCGGGGTCAGTGCAGGATGTTCACCGCCCGTGCCACCACCAGGGTCACCAGGACCAGGGACACGGCCGACTGGACCAGCATCGTCAGCTTCGCCCACGTCTTCAGCGGCATCACGTCGGTGGGGCTGAAGGCGGTCGCGTTGGTGAAGGACAGGTACAGGTAGTCGACGTAGGCCGGTTCCCAGTCGGGCGGGGCGAGGTCCGGGCTCGTCATCTGGGGGAACAGCAGGTCCGGGTGGGGACTGGTGCCGGCCGCCCGCGCGGCGGGGCCGCCCCGGTCGAACTCCCAGTACCAGAGGGAGAACACGACGATGTTGGTCAGGTAGATCGCGGCTCCCGCGGAGAGCAGGGCGGCGGCCTGGTCGCCCACCGTGCCGGCCACGATGCCGCGGATCAGCCGGGCGGCGGACAGCACGTTGCCCGCGCTGACCACCGCGACCAGGGCCAGGGAGACCTTCCGGGCGTGGCGGTGGTGCGTCGACGCGGCGCCCGGGCCCAGGATCACCAGGGCCACCAGCAGGAGGACGGAGAGGGCCGGCAGCAACCACTGCGGGCGGACCGCCAGTTGGTCCGGCAGCACGGACTGAAGGGCTATCGCGACCATGACGGTCACGGCGGCCGGCCAGCGCTGGGCGCCCTCGGTGGGGCGGCGCCACGCCGGGACGCGGTGGTCGGCCGGCGTGCGGCCGGACGGCGGTTCGGAGGGCGCCACGGCGGACAACGTACGGCAGCGCGGGGTTCCGGGCCCGGAGAGGACGACGTCCGGGCGTGGCGCGCGCCCGGACGTCGGGTCTCAGGTCAGAACTGGAGGCTCCAGGCGTCGATGTAGCCGGTGTCGTTGACCTCGACGTCCTGCGCCTTCAGCTGCCAGGTTCCGTTGGCGGCCTCGGAGGAGGCGTTGACGGTGTAGGTGGTGACGATGTTGTCGGCGGAGTCGTTGTAGGAGGCGTTCTTCAGGCGGTAGGTCGAGCCGTCGGGCGCGACCAGGTCCAGGACGACGTCGCCGCGGTAGGTGTGCTTGACGTCGACGTTGACCTTGAGCGCCGACGGGGCGTTGCCGGTGCGGCCGGTGACGGTGACCGGGCTGGTGACCGCGGCGCCCTTGTCGGGGATGGCCACGTTGTCGGTGTTCTCGAACTTGCCGCCGGTGGGCGGGGTGGTGGTGCCGCCGGTCTGCTGGTTGATCCACGACAGGTTCGCCGCGATGCCGGTGTAGAGGGTCGTGGTGGCGCATTCGCCGTTGTTGTCGCCCGGGCCGTGGGTTTCGCCGACCAGGGTCCAGTTGCCGCGGGTGCCGACGATCGCCGGGCCGCCGGAGTCGCCGTGGCACGCCGAGTGCGTGCGGTCGCCGGAGACGCACACGTCGGTGGACGCGCCGCCGCCCGCCGCGCACCGGCTCGAGGCCAGCACGGTCAGGTCGATCTCCTGGAGCGTGGAGGGGTTGGAGCACGAGGGCCAGCTCGTGCAGCCCAGCCCGATCAGCCGCACGCCGCTGCCGACCGCAGGGTTGGCGGTGGCCATGGTGATCGGGGTCTGGGTGGACGCGGTGGACAGGTGCATCATCGTCAGGTCCGTGCCGGAGCGGTTGACCACGCGGTCGACCGTGCGGACCTCGCCGCCGGAACTGCGGGCGGTGGAGCCGATCCGGGCGGAGGACGCGCTGCCGCAGTGGGTGGCGGTGACGATCCACTGCGGAGCAACGAGGCTGCCGCCGCAGCCGTTGCTCAGGAACGCGAAGAACGGGTAGGTCTCGGAGGCGTTGTGACCGCCGATGATCTGGGTTTCCACCGGCGGCTCGGTGGTGGTGGGCGCGGCCACGGCGTCGTGGCCGCCCGCGAGGACCAGGCCCAGGGCGAGCGCGAACAACGCGACCCTCCCGGTGCGGCGAGCGGTCTTCATCGATCTGCCTTTCGATCACGCAGCAGGGACGCACGGTGCAGGCCGTGCGCAGAACGGACGCCTTCGTCCGGTCTTCCCGGACACCATCACCCCACCGCCGCCGAGTGGTGCCATTCAGGCTGGGCATAGGCGTGGTTTATGCCCCTCCGCGGCCGACGGCGTTCGTCGGCGGCCGGCGGGTGCGCGGACCAGCGCCGATGGGCCGGAGGGGCGGTTCGGGAGGTGGGCGTGCTCCCGTCATGCGGGATAAATTGTGAACTGGCTAATGCGGCGGAACGCCCGTTCCGACCGTGGGTTCCCTGAGGGAACTCGTACTGGTACGGTTCACGAGTCTCTTCAGGGAACCATGATGGGAGCGTTCGGATGACCCCCGAGTTGCGTCGACTGCTCGACGGCACGGCGATCGCCCACCTGGCCAGCGTGCTGCCCGACGGCGGTCCGCACTCGGTCCCGGTGTGGGTCGGCACGCACGGCGACCACGTCGCCATCTTCACCGGCCCCGGCACCCGCAAGGCCCGCAACCTGCGCCGCGACCCCCGCGTCGCGCTGTCGCTGACACCGCCGGACAACCCGTTCCAGCCGGTGGTGGTGCGCGGGACGGTGGTCGAGTGGGTGGACGGCGACGCCGGGTGGGAGATCGTCGACCGGATCTCGACCAAGTACGTCGGCGCCGCCTACCCGCGTGGTGACGAGCGGGTGGTCGCGCTCATCCGGGTCGACCGGCACAACGTGGGGTGACCCGCGGGTCGCCCGACCCGGCGCGCCGGCAGCCGACTCGCCGGCGACTGTTCACGCGGACCGCGCGCGGGGTAACCGGGCCCGTGGACAACCGCGCCCGCACCGGCCTTAACCGCGACACCACCGGTGTCGTCGCGGCCGAGTGCACCCTCGAAGCAGGCCCTCCGATCGGACGTCTTCTCCGATGACCCGACCCCTCACCCCTCGGCGGCGTCGGTCGATCCACCTCGGCGTCCTCGTCGGTTACGCGGTGATCGTGGTGCTGACGGTGTTCTACCTGGACGAGCTCCCGTGGTTGCGCGGCGCGGTCGGTGGTCTGGGCGGTGCCCTGCTGGCGTCCGCCGTCGCGAAGTGGGCGAAGCGCCGGAAGTGGCGGGAGGGGGTGACCGGCGACGAAGCGGACGGGTGAGCGGCGCCGGGGCTACCGGGGGTCGGGGAGTGCGCGGCGGACGCTCAGGGGGCGGATGTCGGGCCACAGACGACCGATGCGGTCCAGGCATTCCTCGCGGGGGCCCGTGACGCCGATTTCCCGCCAGCCCGCCGGGAGCGGGCGGTCGGTCGGCCAGATCGAGTGCTGTTCCTCGTCGTTGACCACGACGGTGTACTCGGGCACGGTCACTCCTGGTCGATGAGGGCGCGCAGCGCGGCCTTGTCGGTTTTGCCGTTGGGGTTGGTCGGCCACTCGGCCAGCAGGACGGTGCGGCCGGGCAGCATGTACTCGGGCAGGCGGGCGGCCAGGACGGCGGTCAGTTCCTCCTCGCGCCCGGGACCGGTGTCGTCCAGCTGCACGGCCAGGGTCAGGGTGGGGCCGAGCACCGGGGCGTCGAAGACCCAGGCCGCGGAGTTGCGGGCCCGGGGGTGTTCCAGGGCGGCGCTCTCCAGTTCTCCCAGTTCGATGCGGAAACCGCGAACCTTGACCTGGTCGTCGTCGCGGCCGATGAAGCGCATGAGGCCGGTGGCGTCCTGGCTGATGATGTCGCCCGTGCGGTAGAGCCTGCCGTAGACCGGATCCTCGACGAACGACGCTGAGTTGGCCTCCGTGCCGACGTAGCCGAGTCCGACGCCGCAGCCGCCGATGTAGAGCATTCCCGGTTCGCCGGGCGGGCACTGCTCGCCGTTGTCGTCCACGATGATCGCGATCTCGCCCGGCAGCATCCGACCGACCGGCGCGGCGCCGGTGATGGGCCGGGGCAGTTCGTGGATCACCGTGAAGATGGTGGTTTCCGTCGGCCCGTAGGCGTTCCACACCACCGCCCCGGCGTCGAGCAGCAGGGAGACCAGGGTCGAGGTGAGCAGTTCGCCCGCGCAGATCGCCAGCACGTCGCGCAGGCAGTCCGGGCGGAGCGTCACCAGCATGTGCATCCACGTCGGAGTCGCCGCCACCCAGCCGATCCCGTGGTCCCGCACCAGATCGGCGATCGCGTCCGGGTCGACCCGTTCCGCGGGGTCGGCGAGCACCACCGTGCCACCGGAGGCCAGCGCGTACATCATGTCGAAGACCGAGACGTCGAACGTCTGCGCGCACACCGCGAGTCCGACCGGACGCGCGCGCAGGGCGGGCCGGGCGAGCAGGGCGTTGACGGTGCCGGCGAGACCGCGGTGGGACAGGGCGACGCCCTTGGGCCTGCCCGTCGAGCCGGACGTGTAGATCACGAAGGCCGGGTCGTCGGCGCGGGTGGTCGACGGGTCGGGCAGCGGCTCGTGGCGCGCCGCCTGGTCCACGTCGAGCAGTTTCATGCTGGGCGAGGTCTCCACGTCGCCCTTGGCCAGGGTGACGCGCACCCCCGCCGTCGTGAGCATGTGCTCCTTGCGCGCCTCGGGGAGCCCGGGGTCCAGCGGCAGGAACGCGGCACCGGCGAACCACACCGCCAACGCGCTCGCCACGTAGTCCGGGTCCCGCCGCGTGCACAGCGCCACGATGTCGCCCTGGCGCACGCCGTGTTCGCGCAGTGCGCCCGCGATCCGGCGGGCCCGGTCGAGCAGGACGTCGTAGGTCACCGCCCACGCGGTGGTGATCACGGCGGTCCGGCCCGAGGAGGCCGCGGCGGCCCGTTCGATCAGGGCGGGCACCAACCCGCCGAGCTGCGCTGGTCCGGTCACTGGACGGCCTTTCCCTGTGCCTGCTCCGGAACGGTCGGGTCCGTGCTCTCGGCGAGCCGCCGGCGCGCCACCTCCGCGATGCCCGCCACCGTCAGGTCGCCGAGCAGGTCCGGCAGCAACAGCCGGACCCCGACCGCCTCCGAGACCCGCACGACCATCTGCATCAGGCCCATCGAATGGCCGCTCAGCCCGAAGAAGTCGTCGTGGGCGCCGACCTCGGTGACGTCGAGCAGCTCGCGCCAGATGTCCGCGACGGCCTGCTCCAACGGGGTGTTCGGCGCGCGCGACGGTGTCGTGGCGGTGGGCGTCGGCGGGCGGGGCAGCCGGGACCGGTCGAGTTTGCCGCTCGTGGTGAGGGGCAGCTCGGGCACGCCGGCGGCGACCGCGGGAACCATGTACGCGGGCAGCAGCCGGGCGGCGTGCTCGCGCCAGTCCTCGGGAACGCCCGGCGTCAGGTACGCGACCAGATGTCCGTTGTGGACGATCACGGCGGCCCCGGTGATGTCCGGGTGTTCGGCGAGCACCGCGACGATCTCGCCGGGCTCGACCCGGTAGCCGTTGAGCTTGATCTGGTCGTCCAGCCGGCCCAGGTAGTCCAGCGTGCCGTCGGGCAGCCGGCGGCCGAGGTCGCCGGTGCGGTACAGCCGCGCGCCCGGCTCGGTGGAGAACGGGTCCGGCACGAAGCGGTCCGCGGTTCTCGCCGGGTCGCCGAGATAACCCCAGGCCACCAGCGGGCCGCCGATGTACACCTCGCCGGGTGTGCCCGCCGGCACCGGTCGCCCGGTCGGGTCCAGGATGTGGATGCCGGACCCGGCGAACGGCCGACCGATCGACACCGGTCCGCTCAGCGCCGGGTCGGTGTCCCACGCCGTGCAGCCGACGGTGGCCTCGGTCGGGCCGTACTCGTTGACGATCCGCACGCCGGGGAACGTCTCCGCCGCCCACGCGACGTCCTCGCCCGCCAGGGCTTCGCCGCTGGAGACCAGCACCCGGGTCGTGGCGCGGATGTCCGTCCGGTCGCCGGCGGCGAGCATCCGCAGGTGGCTCGGCGTGGCCTTGACCGCCGCGTAGGCGATCGGCTCGGCGAGCGCGGTGCCGAACGCGACCCGGTTGTCCGCGCTGCGCACGACGACCACCGTGCCGCCGGCGACCAGCGGGCCGAGCAGGCTCGTCACGGTCAGGTCGGCGCCGATCGTCGCGTACAGCGGCACCGGGCCCGTCAACTCCAGTTCCCTCGCCGCCCACCGCAGGTAGTGGCCGGCCGAGGCGTGCGACACGGCCACCGCCTTCGGCTCGCCGGTCGAGCCCGAGGTGTGGATCACGTACGCCAGGTCCTCCGGCCGCAGCCCGGGGTCGGCGAACCCGGCGGCCGGGTCGGTGAGGTCGGCCGCGTTGAGCGTCGGCCAGTCCGGCACGGGACCGGCGGTGGTGGTGATCAGGTGGCCGCGGCCGAGTCTGCCGAGCATCCGGGCCAGTCGAGCCGGCGGCACGGTCGGGTCGGCGAGCACCACGGCCGCGCCGGCCAGGAGGCCGCCGACCACGGCGAGCAGCAGGTCCGCGGAGTGCTCGTGCACCACGGCGACGAAATCGCCGCGGCGGACTCCCCGTTCCCGCAACGCCCGCGCCCAGCGGCCCGCCCGGGCCAGCAGGTCCGCGTAGCCGATCTCCTCGGCGCCGTCCCGGATCGCGATCGCGTCCGGTGTCCGCGCCGCGACCTCCGCGAACAGCTCCGGCAGGGTGGCCGGCGCGTCGACCCCCACCGGGTCGACCGTCCACGCCCGCTCGCCCGGGTCGCTCAGGTCCGCGTCCCGCCAGGGCGCCGCCGGGTCGTCCGCGATCGCGTGCAGCACCCGGAGGTACAGCTCGCGGATCGAGGCCACCTGGCGACGGCCGACGCGTTCGGTGTCGTAGTCCAGCGCCAGCAACAGATTCGCGTCGACCGGGCTGAGCAGGAAGCCCGCGACCAGGCCGATGTTGGTGGGCTCGGACCGGTCGGAGGCGAACGAGTCGATCTTGTCGTCCACGATCCGCGCCCGGCCCGACCGCAGGGTTTCGGTCATCGCGTGGAAGTGGTTGTAGATGAACGACACGTCGAACTTCGCGGCGTCGCCGACCTGGCGGATCACCTCGAACAGCGGGTAGCGGCAGTGCGGGAGCAGGTCGATCTCGGCGGCCAGCGCCGCGCGGCACAGGTCGGCCCAGGTGCCGTCGGGCAGCGGCAGCCGCAGTGGCAGCGTGTTCAGGAACAGGCCGCGGGTTTCGGTCGCGCCGGGCTCGTCCAGCCGCCCGTTCATGGTGACGCCGCTGGTCGGGCTGTCCGTGCCGTACACCAGGCCGACCACGCGCAGGTGCGCGGCCAGCAGCAGGCTCTTGAACGGCACCTCCAGCGCTGCGGCCGTGTCGAGCAGGCGTGCGGTCAGCTCGCCGGGGAGCTTGGTCTCCAGGTAGCCGAACCGGCCGGTTTCCGGCTGCTCGAACGACCACTCGTCACGCGCGCCGTGCCCGCCGTCGGCGGTCGGGCGGTCGGTCCACGTCGGCAGCCGCTCGGGTTCCCGGTCGCGCAGGCGTTCCCAGTACTCCCGCGATTGCGCCGCCCGGCGCGCGGTCAGCTCGGCCGCGACGTAGTTGCGGTACCGCGACCGGGGCCGGGGAAGCGGCGGGGTGTCGGGATCGTCGACCAGGGCCACGTACCGGTCCAGGATCTCCGCGATCATGGAGTGCAGGCTCCAGCCATCCTGGATGGCGTGGTGCTCGGTGAGCGTCCACTGGAAGTCCTCTTCGGACAGTCGCGAGAAGGAGAACCGGAGGAACGGCGGCGCGGCCAGCGAGAACCGGTTGCGGCGTTCCCGGCGCAGCAGCGCGCCGAGGTGGGCGCGGCGGTCCTCGTCCGACAGCTCCCGCAGGTCCTCGAACACGATCGGCAGGGTGGCCTCGGCGTGCACGAGTTGCAGCGGTTGGCTGTAGCGCTCGAAGTCGAACGAGGTGCGCAGGTTCTCGTGCCGCGCCACGGTGTCCTGCACGGCCTGGGCCAACCGCTCGGGCGCCCAGGGTCCGCGAACCCGGAAGCTGTCGACGTTGTGGTACGGCAACCCCTCCGGGTCGCTGTCCATGTGGTAGACCATGCCGGCCTGCAACGACGCGAGCGGGTAGGCGTCGATCGCGGTCTCCGGCAGTCGGGCCCGGTCCCGGTCGCCGATCAGCGAGAACGGTTCACCGGCAGGGGTTTCCGGTGGCGTGACGGTGCCGGCGTGCGCGGCGACGGCACGGATCGTCGGGTGTTCGAAGATGTCCTTCACCGTCAGCCGGATGCCGTGCTCGGCGGCGCCCCCGACGACCTGGAGGCTGCTGATCGAGTCGCCGCCCACGACGAAGAAGCTGTCCGTCACGCCGATGTCCTCGCGCCCGAGCACCGTGCGCCAGATGGTCAGCAGGGTGCGCTCGACCTCGGTGCCCGGCGGCTGCGGCACCCTGGTCGGACGGGCGGGGCCGGTGGTCTCGAGCAGGGCCTGCCCGTCGACCTTCCCGTTGTCGGTCAACGGGATCCCGGCGACCTGGTGCAGCAGGTGCGGGATCATGTGCGCCGGCAGGGTGCGGGCGAGTTCCTCGCGCAGCTCCTCGACCCCGAGCGCGGTGGGCGCGGTGAAGTACGCGTGCAGCCGGAGGTGGTCGCCGTCGCGGCGCAGCAGCACGGCGGCACCGGTCACGGCCGGGTGCGCCAGCAGCGCGGCGCGGATTTCGGGCAGCTCGATCCGGAAACCCCGGACCTTGACCTGCTCGTCGGTCCGGCCGACGTAGTGCAGGAGGCCGTGCTCGTCCCGCCACGCGTGGTCGCCGCTGCGGTAGAGCCGCGCGCCGGGTCGGCTCGGGTGCGGCACGAACCGCTCGGCGGTCAACCCCGGGCGGCCCCAGTAGCCGTGCGCCACGCCGTGCCCGCCGACGTGGATCTCGCCGACCTGGTACGGCGCGACCGGGTGCCCGGCGTGGTCGAGCAGGAGGATCTCGGCGCGGGGCATGGGCACGCCGATCGGGCCGGCGCTGCGCTCCTCGTCGGCGGTGAGCTCGTGCACCGTCACGTGGACGGTCGTCTCGGTGATGCCGTACAGGTTCCACATCCGGTGCCCGGGGTGCCGGGCGCGCCACCGCCCGACGGCGTCCAGCTGCACCTGCTCGCCCGCGAAGACGATGTGCCGCAGGGACAGCGCGTCGGACACGCCCGCGTCGGCGCTCTCCAGGGTGCGGAACGCGGACGGCGTCTGGTTCAGGACCGTGACCCGGTGGTCGCGCACGAGCCGGCGCAACGCGGCCGGGTCGCGCGAGGTGTCCTTGTCCACGACCACGAGTCGGCCGCCGGTGGTCAGCGCGCCCCAGATCTCCCAGACGCTCACGTCGAAGGCGTAGGAGTGGAACGCGGGCCACACGTCGCCCGCGCCGAACCCGATGCGCTCCGCGCCGACCTCGACCAGGCTCGTCACGGCGGAGTGCGGCACCAGCACGCCCTTGGGAACCCCGGTCGAGCCCGAGGTGTAGATGAGGTAGGCCGGATCGCCGGGATCGACCGGCACGACCGGTGCCGTGGTCTCGGCGGGCGCGCTCACCACCGGCAGGTCGGTCAGGCCCAGGGCCGCCACCCTGTCCCGCGCGCCGACGACCAGCGCGGCGGCGCCGTCGGTGGCCTGGAACCGGGCGCGGGCCGCGGGCAGGTCGGGTTCGATCGGCAGGTAGGTCAACCCGGCGGAGAGCACGCCGAGCAGGGCCGCGATCGTCTCGCCTGCCCGGTCGACCAGCACGGCCGCGTGCGCACCCCGGTGCACCCCGGTCGCCAGGATCGCGGCCCGCCACCGCCCGGCGCGCTCGGCGAGTTCGGCGTAGGTCCACCGCCGGTCGCCGTCGACCACGGCGATCGCGTCCGGCGTGCGCGCCACGCTCGCCAGGACGGCCGCCGGAATCGTGCCGACGTCCACTGTGGACAGTGCGCTCGGCGCGTTCTCGGCGAGGGGGATCCGGTCGAGCGCGGTGCTGGTCGCGGCCTGGAGCAGGGTGGCCCAGGACTCGATCATGGCGTCGACCAGCGGCCGGTCGGCCAGCGCGGTGTCGTACTCGACCTCGAGGACCACCTCCGTGCCGGCCTGGAGCAGGGTCCAGGTCATGCCGAACTTGGCCGTCGCCGTGTGCACGCGCAGTCGGCGGGCCGGCCGCCCGGGCGTGAACTCCGGCGCGGGGCCGTCCTCGTGCATCCCGAACAGCAGCCGCACCAGGGGCGCGGTGTCGTCGTCGGGACGCACCCGGGAAGCCAGGTCGCTCAACGGGATCGCGGCGTCGTCCACCGCGTCGTACACGGTGTCCGCTACCTCGACGGCGACCTCGGCGAACGGCCGGCCGTCGGCGGCGGCGAGCGGCAGCGCGACGGTGTTCGCCAGCATGCCGACGGTGTCCTGGCGCTCCGGGCTGAGCCGGTTGTGCGCGGGCGTGCCGACGAGCACCCGATCCGTGTCGCCGAACCGGCGGGCGACCTCGCCGAACGCGGTCAGCGCGGCCACGTAGGGCGTGACGCCCGCCGCCGCGGCGGCCGCGGTCAGGGCGGTGACCCACTTCTCGGGAAGCGTGACGACGACCGTCGTGCCGAGGCCGGACAGCGCCGTGCCCAGCGCCGCGGTGGGTCGCCACGGCTCCGGCAGCGGACTGCACGCGTCGACCCGGCGGCGCAACGCGGCCTGCCCGGCCTCGCCGGACAGCAGCTCCCGTTCCGCCGTCACCAGGTCCGCCGGGCTGATCGCGTCGCGCCGGGACGTGCCCTCGCGGTACGCGGCGGCCAGGTCGGCCAGCAGCAGCTCCACCGACCACCCGTCGACGAAGGCGTGGTGCCACACCAGGACGAGCAGCGCCCGGCCGTCCGGCAGCGGGTACTGCTCGATCCGCCATGCGGTCGCACCGCGCCGGGCGACGGCGGCGGCGATCCGCTCGGGGTCGACCTCGTCCGCCACGACCGGGCCGCGGTCGACCGACAGCGCACTGTGGACGGTCTGCTCCGGGCGGCCGTCGCGCACCGACAGCACGGTGCGCAGCGCGGCCCGGGACCGGGCGACCGCCAGCACGGCGTCGGCCAGGCGATCGGCGTCGAGGGGTTCGGCCAGCAGCAGCGAGACCGGCACCGCGTACCGGGCCGACGGGCCGGAGAGCTGCTCGGCGAACCAGATCTCCCGCTGGGCGGCGGTGAGCGCGAACGGCTCGCCCTCGGGATCGCCCGGCACCAGGGCGAACGCCTCGCCGGTCGGCGCGCTCATCGGGTGACCATCCGGCCGACCTCGGCGCGCAGCTCGCGCGGGATGGTGACCAGGTGGGCCGCGACCCTGACCTGGTGCGCGAAGTCGGGCACGCCGTCCGCGCGCGACAGGACCAGCGCGCAGAGCGAGTCCACGGTGCGGTCGCCGAGCAGGTCGCGCGGGCTGACGGCGACCGAGGTGAGCCGGGTCAGCTCCGCGGCGGCGCGGGCGGCGGTCAGCGACGTGCAGCCCGCCATCAGGAGGCTCTGTCCCGGCGCCGGCTCGCGGCCGAGCTGCTCGGCGATCACGGTGGCGACCACGGTCCGGACCAGCGCCGCCGGGTCGACCGCGGGGGGTGCTCCGTTCGTCAACGGTTCTGCTCCGTTCTGCGCGGGGGCCTCGGCCAGCGCCGACAGCGCGGCGGTGTCCAGCTTCCCGTTCCTGGTGAGCGGCAGCTCGGGCAGGGCGATCACCCTGGCGGGCACCAGGAACGCGGGCAGCGTGCGGGCCAGCTCGGCCCGGAGCCGGTCACCGTCCACAGTGGAGGTTCCCGGCGTGGTGAAGGCGACGATCTCCCGGGTGCCGGTCGGGGTGCGCGGGGTGAGCACGGCGGCCCGACCACCGGTCACCGCGCGGATCGCGGCCTCGACCTCGGCCGGGTCGACCCGGTGCCCGGACACCTTGACCTGCCGGTCCACCCGGCCCAGCAGGTGGATCGTGCCGTCGTCGGCCACCGCGGCCAGGTCGCCGGTGTGGTAGATCCGCTCGCCCGGCGCTCCCCACGGGTGCGGCCGGAACCGGTCCGCGGTGCCCGCCGGGTCGGCGTGGTAGCCCAGCGCCAGCCCGTCGCCCGCCACGCACAGCTCGCCCGGCCAGTGCGGCGGCACCGGGTGGCCGTACCGGTCCAGGATCCGGACCTCGGTGTTCGCGATCGGCGTGCCGGCCGGTACCGCGCCGGTGGGCGGGGTCGTGATCGGGTGCGTCGTGACGAACACCGTCGACTCGGCCGGGCCGTAGCCGTTGATCAGCGCGCCACCACCGCCGGTCAGGTGCCGGGACACGTGCTCCGGCGACAGCGCCTCGCCGCCGACCATCAGCCGCCGCACGCCGGCGAGCGCGTCCGGGGCGTGGTCGACCAGCGCGGCGAACAGCGCGGCCGACAGCCACAGGGTGGTGATGTCCTTGGTGCGCAAGGAGTCCGCGAGGCGGTCGAGGTCGAGGCCCTCGTCCGGGTGCAGCACGCAGGTGCCGCCGTTGAGCAGCGGACCCCAGGTTTCCAGGGTGAACCCGTCCCAGGGCAGGGCCGCGACGTGCAGCATGCGGGTGTCCGGCCCGAAGCCGCCGAACTCCTGGCCGTCGAACGTGCGCACCGTCGCGCGGTGCGGGGACAGGATCGCCTTGGGCGTTCCGGTCGTGCCGGAGCTGAAGAAGACGCAGGCCGGCGCCGACGGGTCGACCCGCGCCCAAGCCGACCGGTCCGCGTCCTCGACCGGGTCGGCCGTCACGGGCAGCACGGGCACGCCGAGGTCGTCGGCCCCGTCGGTGAGCAGCAGCCGCACCTCCGCCACGCGCGCGATCTCGCGCCGCCGGGCCACCGGGGTGGCGGGGTCGAGCAGCACGTAGTGGTGGCCGGCGGCCAGCACGCCCAGCACGGCCGCGAGCAGTTCCGGCGACCGCGCGGCGGCGATGGCCACCGCCGAACCCGGATCGGGCAGTGCTTCGCGTACGCGCGCGGCCACCTGGTCGGCGGCCAGCTCGAGGTGCCGGTAGGTGACCCGCCGGTCGTCCTGCTCGACGGCGACGTGCTCCGGGTGGCGCGCGGCGACCTCGGCGAACCGCCGGTGGATCGAGGTGTCCCGGTCGTAGGGCACCGCCGGGCCGACGAGCGCACTGTCCACAACGGAGCCCAGGCCCACGCCGCGAATCGGCCGGTCGGGGTCGGCGACCAGGGTGGCGACGGTGTCCAGGATCAGCCGTTGCAGCCGGGCGGCGTGCTCCGGGGTGCTCGACTGGCGCAGGTACTCGACGTCCAGGCCGATCTCCGCGTCGTCCTCGAACAGCAGCAGCGTGATCTCGAACTTCGCCGTGCCGTTGTGCACCAGGCGAGGTCGCACGTCGACGTCGGGCAGGGTGAACTCGCGGAACGGGGTGCCCTGCGGGGCGAGCACCACGGGCGGCGGTGGCCGCTCGCCCTGGTCGAGGCCGGGTCGGGCCAGCGCGTCGGCGACCCCGGCGGTGACGGCGGCGACGAGCGAGCGCAGCGTGTCGTCCGGGCCGACGGTCGTGGCCACCCGGTCCAGTCGGACCCGGTGGCCGTCGGCGATCGTGGTCGTGCCGCGCGGTGACACCGGGAACGCCAGGCTGACCGGCTCGCCGTCGCCCAGCCGGTCGGCCACGACGGCGACGCCCGCGTGCACGACGCTGAACACCGTGCCGCCGCACGCGGCCGCGGCCGCCCTGATCGCGGTCGACTGCTCGGCGGTCCACCGGCCGGGCCGGTACCCGCCGCGCACGTCGGTCGGGTCGGTGCGCGGGCGCTGCCCCCACAGCCTGGTCGACTCGCCGTCGTCCACCAGGTCCACAGTGGACTCGATGGGGTCCGGAGTGGACGGATCGGCGGCCGGCAGGCGTTCGCCCCGGTACGCGGCGGCGATCGAACCCAGCAGCGAGCGCACCGCGAGCCCGTCGAAGAACAGGTGCGGCACGGCCAGCACGAACAGGGTGGTGCCCGGGCCGGTGCTCGCCAACCCCACCCGCACGGTCGGCCCGTCGTGCACGTCGATCGGCTCGGCCACCAGCCCGGCGGCCCACTCGGGCGACGGATCGGTGGACTCCCGCAGGTCGACCCCGAAAGTACCGCGCCGCACCGAGTCGTCGGCCGCGAGCCGGGCGACCGCGCCGGACTGGGTCGCCGCCGCCGAGCCGATCGCCGCGCGCAGCCGGTCGAGCGACAGCGGCCCGGACAACTCCGCCGCGACCCCGATGGTGTACACCCCGACCTCGGGGGTCAACCGCATCGCGGCCAGCATCGCCCGCTGCGACGGGGAGAGCTCCTCCGTGAGCGGTCCGGCGGCGGTCACCGGGGGCTGCTCCAGCAACGGGAAGCCGGGCAGCGCGGCGGCCAGCGCCTCGGCCGTGCGGAACTGGTGCACGGCGTTGATCGGCACCGCCCGGCCGAGCCAGCGGCGCAGCACGACCGCCACCCGCGTCGCGGCCACCGAGTGCCCGCCCTCGGCGAAGAAGTCCTTGTCCGGAGCCAGTTCCGGCCGGCCCAGCTGCTCGGCCAGCACCCGGGCGACCTCGGCGGCGGTGCTCATCGCGCGGCCTCCGCACCCGTCGGGCGGAGGTAGGCGCGCCCGAGGACCAGGCCGTCCAACCCGGCGTGGAGAACGGTCGCCACCGCCTCCCGCGGCGTGCGCACGATCGGCTGCCCCTGCACGTTGAACGAGGTGTTGAGCACCACCGGCACGCCGATCCGCTCCTCCAGCGCGTCCAGCAGCTCCCAGAACCGGAGGTTGTGCTCCCGCCGCACGGTCTGCACCCGCGCGGTGCCGTTGACGTGCGTGACCGCGCCCAGTCCGGCGGCGTGTTCCGGCCTGGTGCGGGTGAGCACCACCATGTGCGCGTACTGGTCCTCCGCGCCGGGCTTGATCTCGAAGAACTTGGCCGCGGACTCGGCTTTCGCGGCCGGCGCGAACGGCCGGAAGTCCTCGCGCTTCTTGATCCGCCGGTTGACCTGGTCCCGGGTCGCGGCCGACCGGGGGTCGGCCAGGATGCTGCGGTTGCCCAGCGCGCGCGGCCCGAACTCCATGCCGCCCTGGAACCAGGCCAGGATCCTGCCGTCGGCGAGCTCACCGGCCACCCGCGCGGCCAGCGCCCGGTCGTCGGCGAACTCCTCCACCAGGAAGCCCTCGGCCGCCGCGGCGACCTCGAGCAGGGTGTCGTCCGGGTAGGCGTCGCCCCAGTAGGGCATGGTCATCCGCACCCGGGGGTGTTCGGCGGACACCGCCAGCGCGGCGCCCAACGCCGCGCCGTCGTCGCCCGCGGCGGGTTGGACGAACACCTCGTCGTACAACCCCGAGTCCACGATCCGGCCGTTCGCGGTGCAGTTCAGCGCCACCCCGCCGGCCAGGCACAGCCGGGCCTCGCCGGTGGCCGACCGCGCCCACGCGGCCGTGCGCAGCACCAGTTCCTCCACGCGGCGCTGCAACCCGGCGGCGATGTCCTTGTGCCGCTGGGTCACCTCCTCGCCCGGCCGCCGGGCCGGCCCGAAGAGCTCCACCAACCCGGCCAGCGCGCCCTCGTGCAGGTCCTGGCCGCGGCGGTCGACCTCGCGGGTCAGCAGCGGGATCACGTGGCCGCCGTCCGGCGCGGGTCGCACCAGGTCGGCGAACACCGCGCCGAACCGGTCGGGGTCGCCGAAGGACGCCAGGCCCATCACCTTGTACTCGTCCATCGCGGGCAGGAACCCCAGGTGGTGGGTGACCAGGCTGTACAGCACGCCCAGGGAGTGGCTCGCGGACACGGTCCGGATCGGGTGCAGGCCGGTGGCGTCGGCCCGCAGCACGGTCATGCTGTCTGCTTCGCCCATGCCGTCGCTGACGATCACCACGGCGCTCTCGAAACCGCTGAGGTCCACCGCGCTGTGCGCGTGCGCGCGGTGGTGCGGCACGGCCGTGAAACGGTCCGGTGTCGGGCCGACGAACGCGCGCCACAATTCGTGCTGCCGTTCCGGCCGGTACAGCGCGGCGAATTGCCCGGCGGCGTCCTCGTCCAGTTCGGCGGTGTCCGGGTCCAGCGCGTAGTGGAACGAATGCGCCACCACGTCGAGGTCCGCCGCGGTGATCCCGGCGGTGCGCAGGCAGTACTCGACGGCCCGGACGGGGAAGTCGCCGGTGCCCTTCTCGCCGGTGAACCGCTCCTCGGCGGCCGCGGCCACGACCCGGCCGTCACGCACCAGCGCGGCGGCGGAGTCCAGGCCCTGGGTCAGGTGCAGCAGTCGGGGATCCGCGTCGGGATACCGGTCGCGCAACTGCCGCAGGCTGCCGTGCAGGCCGCTGTAACCCAGTACGTACGACATCGCCGCCCACTCCGCATCCGTTCGCCCACAAGGTCTCGGTAGTACTGCTTCGCGCACAGCACAATTGCCGTCGACGTCAAGGAAGGGCCGGGGTAAAACCAGGCCGAAAATGGTCCGGAGGGTACGGCTCGTTATTGTTCCCGGCTGGTGGAGCTTTACTGGGGCGAGGCTAAGCGGCGGCCGTTTCGGCTGTCAACCCCGCGTGCGGGGGAGGGTTGTGCAACCCGAAGTCCGGCCACGACCGCGCCTGCCCGGCGGCGGCCGGCCATGATCGACTGGTCGCCGAAAGCCATTTGCGCGCGACGACCGTGAAGGATGGATCGTGACCACGACTCGCTCTGAACTCGAATCCGGCGTGGGTTCGACGAGCACAACCCGGGGTCGACGTGAATCGCCCTGGAAAGAGGCGCGGATCATCTGGGCGCCGTCCTTGGCGGTATCGGTCACCTTTTTGGCGCAACTGTTCATCGCCCTGGTCGAAACGTCGATCGTGTCCCGGACCGGTTCCCGGCAACTCGCCGGAGTCGGTATCGCCGCCGGGGTGTACGCGCTGTTCTTCCTGTTGGCGATCGGCACCGTCACCTCGATGACCCCGCTGGTGTCGGAGGCGTACGGGCGCGCGGATCGGGTCGTGATGAGGAAGATCGCGCACCAGGGGCTCATCCTCGCGGCCGGCGCGGGCGCGGTTCTGGCGCTGGTCCTCGAAGTCTTCTCGCCGGTGATCGTGAGCCTCGTCGGTACCCGCGAGACGGCGGAATTCTCGGTGGACTACCTGCGCGGCGCGGCGCTCGGTCTGCCGTTCTGGGCACTGTACGTGGCCGTGCGGTGCATTTCGACGGCGGTGGGCAGATCCGGGGTGGGAACGGTGGTGCTGTGGCTTTCGGTGCCCGTGCACGCGGTGCTCTGCCTGGCTCTGGTCCGGGGCGCGGGGTGGATTCCCGCACTGGGGCCGTTCGGCGCCGGCCTCGCTTTGGCGGCCACCCCGTCGATGGCTTTGCTGGCGACCTGGACGCTGCTGAGGCTGGTCAAGGTCGGCGTGCTCGCGGAACTGCTGCGGCTCCCCGTCGCGTTCGACCGCCGGCAGTTCCGGCGAGTGGTCGGCCTGGGTACTCCGTTTGCCTTCCGCATCGCCATCCGGGAGGGCGTGCTGCCGATCGCGATGCTCATCGCGGCGCCGCACGGAATTCTCGTGGTGACCGTGCAGGTGGTGATGGCGAAATTGAGCGAGTGGGGTTCGTCGCTGGGTTTGGGGGTGGCGACCGCCGTCGGGTCGCGGGTCGGTTACCTGGACGGCGCCGGCGCGCGGGACAGGATTCGGGTCGCGATCACCGGCGGGGTGCTGTGCGCGATCCTGTACGGGCTTTTCCTGAGCGCCGGCCTGGTGGTGTTCGGCGACGGGTTGACCACCGTGCTGGTCGGCGCCGAGTTGGCGGGGAACCTGGGGTCGGTCTGGCAACTGGTGTGGCCGGTCACCGTCTGGCTGTTCGTCATCTGTCTCCAGGCCCCGTTCGTCGGCGCGCAGAGCGGGTTGCGCGACGGGGCGGGCGGGCTGGCGTGCGTGCTCGTCGGCGAGTGGGCGATCGGCCTGCCGTCCGCCTATTTCCTGGCCGAGTCCCTGGACACGACCGTGGTGGGGATTTGGCTCGGCCTCTCGATCGGTGAACTGGCGACGCTGGTCCTGTACTGGATCCGCATCGAGTTCCTCCTCACCCGGCCGAAACGGGGCGGGAACGTCCTGGCCGCGTGACGGCGTCCGGGAGGCGGCCCGGACGCCGTACGGGGATCAGCGCCAGCCGAGGGCGGGCGCGACGTGGGTGAGGATGTTGTCCAGCACGTGGGTGTTGTAGTCCACGCCCAGCTGGTTGGGCACGGTCAGCAGCAGCGTGTCGGCTTCGGCGATCGCCTCGTCCTCGGCCAGCTGATCCACCAGGGCGTCGGGTTCGGCGGCGTAGCTGCGGCCGAAGATCGCCTTGGTGTCGGCGTCGATGTAGCCGATCTTGTCGGAGCTGCCCCGGTCGGCGCCGAAGTAGGCGCGGTCGAGGTCGCTGGTGAGCGCGAAGATGCTGCGGGACACCGAGACCCGGGGTTCGTGCTGCCAGCCCGCGTCCGCCCACGCCTTGCGGAACGCGCGGATCTGCTCGGCCTGCTGCACGTGGAACGGCGCGCCGCCCTCGTCGTTCTTCAGCGTCGAGCTCATCAGGTGCATGCCCTGCTCGGCCGCCCACACGGCGGTCGCGTTGGAACCCGCGCCCCACCAGATGCGGTCGCGGAGCCCGGGGGAGTGCGGTTCGAGGCGCAGCAGGCCGGGCGGGTTGGCGAACATCGGGCGCGGGTTGGGCTGCGCGAAACCCTCGCCGCGCAGCACCTCCAGCAGCACCTCGGTGTGCTTGCGCGCCATGTCGGCCTCGGTGTCGCCCTCGCCCGGCCGGTAGCCGAAGTACCGCCAGCCGTCGATCACCTGCTCGGGCGATCCCCGGGAGATGCCGAGCTGCAACCTGCCGCCGCTGATGAGGTCGGCCGCGCCGGCGTCCTCGGCCATGTACATCGGGTTCTCGTACCGCATGTCGATGACGCCGGTGCCGATCTCGATGCGCTCGGTCTTGGCGCCCACTGCGGCGAGCAGCGGGAACGGCGAGGCCAGCTGCCGGGCGAAGTGGTGTACCCGGAAGAACGCCCCGTCCGCGCCCAGCTCTTCGGCGGCCACGGCGAGGTCGATGGACTGCAACAGCGTGTCGGAGGCCGTCCGCGCCCCGGAGTGGGGGCTGTCGGACCAGTGCCCGAAGGACAGGAAGCCGATGTTCTTCACACCGGGGTCAACGCCCGGCCGGGCTGGTTGATTCCTCAACTACCTGACCGGGGCGCGTGGGGCGGCGTCGCGATGCCGGTGCCGGGTCGCTACCGGAGGTGGACGTCGTGGCGGGACGGGGCGTTGAGCTTGCGGCGGACCTTGACGACGTACTCCTCCACCGTGCGGCGGGAGAGGAAGAGGGCCTGGGCTATTTCCTGATTGGTGTGGCCGCTCGAGAGGAGGCGGGCCACGTCCTGTTCGCGGGGGGAGAGCGCGGTTCCGTAGCCGCGGCGGCCTCGGGGGGACGGGGTCGCCGTTCCGGCGCTGCGGATCCCGTGGCGGCAACGGGCGGCGTCGACTGTCGCGCCCAGGGTGTCGTAGGTGGTGGCCAGGGTGGCGAGTGAGGTCGTGCCGGCCTGTTCGGCCAGTTGGGTCGCGCGGTAGCCCAGGCCCAGGTCGTGGTGCCGGGCAATGGCTTCCCGGTAGAGCGCCGGAGCTTCGCCGTCGCCGTCCGCCGCCGCCAGTCGCGCGCGGCAGGCGGTGAGGGCGGCGTGGGCCAAGGGGGCGTCCACCCCGGTCAGGCCGGTGGTCGCCTCGGTCAGCAGTCGGCGGGCGGCGTCCGGCTCGTCGGTCGCCAGGTAGCAGTCGACGGCCTGGGGGAGGATGTCGCCCGACCAGGCCCAGGCGCCCTTGTGGCGCAACGTCGTCACGCCGCGGTCCACGTGTTCCCGGGCGTCGACGGGCTTGCCCCGGCTGAGCAGCATGCCCGCCATGCCGCCGGCCGCCGAGATGCCGACCGGGAAGGTCATCGGGTGGGTGCCCGCCGCCGCGCGGAACGCGTCCTCGGCGAGCACCCACTCGCCGCGGGCGGCCGCCAGCCACCCCCGCGTCAGGTTCAGGTCGGTGGTCAGCAGCAGGTTCGCGTAGGCGCCGACCAGGCGGTCGATGCGCTCCTCCAGACCCGACCACCGGCCGCCGAGCCAGTCCAGCCGCACCGCCGTGGCCTCCGCGGTGCCGACCACGTACGACGCGGAAACCCGTTCCGCCAACGTGATCCCGTTGCGCAGGAACTCGCGCGCCCGCGCGTAGTGCCCGATCCACGAGCACGCGTCCGCCAGGTTGCAGTGCGCCCGGGCCAGGTGGTGGATCTCGTCGGGGTCGCGCACGTCCGCGACCGACGGCAGCCGGGCGATGCGCTCCCAGGTGCTCGGGTCGCCGACGACGAGCCGCCCGCCCAACGTCGTGGCCAGCATGGCGGTGCGCAGGGCCTGGGTCGGCAGGTGGTCGATGATCTTCTCCACCCGGCGCAGCGCGGCCCGGTGCTCGGTGAGGGACGCGGTGCCCAGGTACGGTCCCGCCACGGCCGCCAACCCGCGCACGACGCGTTCGGGCTGGTCGCCGAGCAGGTCGACGGCCCGGGCGATCTCCTCCGCGCCGCGGTCCACCGCGCCGGTTTCCCGTTGCAGCAGCAGGCCGAACCACAGGTGCACCTCGCCCCGGACGTCCGGGGTCAACCTCGGGTCCGCCAGCACACCCTCGACGCGCGCGGTCAGCGGGCCGCCGGGCAGGCCGGTCAGCGCGTAGCCGCACAGCTTGCCCGCCAACCGGTTCGCGTCCGCGGCGCCCAGGTCCCGGTCGGCCAGCAACTCGGAGAGCAGGTCGACCGCGGTCGGCACGTCCTTGACCTCCTCCGCCGCCTCGGCGGCGAGTTCGCCGTAGCGCAACCACTCCGCCTTCAGGTCCGCCGCCCTGGCGTGCGCGGCCAGCCGGGCGAGCGGCGGGTGGTCGAGGGCGGACAGCACCGCCACGGCGCGCGCGTGCAGGTCCCGCCGCCGCGGTCCGGGCAGCGCCGCGCACACCGCGCGTCGGGCGAGGGACGCCCGGAAGCCGAACCGGTTCGGCGGGTCCTCCACGAGCACACCGGACGCCAGCGCCGCGATCAGGTGCGCCCGCGGTTTTCCCGACACCGCGCCGAGAACGCCGGCGGTGTCCGGGACGCCCAGCACGGCGGCGGCCTCGGCGACGGCGCGCGCGGCGGCGGGCAGTGCGCGCATCCGCTCCGCGACCGCGTCCGCGACGAGGACCGGCACGTCGATCGCGTCCAGGACCCGCCGGTCACCGGTCCGCACGTCCCGCGCGGGGTCGGGCAGCGCGCGCACGGTTTCCTCGACCACGAAAGGGATTCCGGCCGTCGCGCGCAGCACGGCGCGGGCGAACGGTTCCGAGGTGACCTCGGCGCCCACCAGCGCGTCGACCAGGGCGCGCACCCGCGCCGCGTCGAAGGGCCGCAGGACCACGTGCGGGACGGGAAAAGCCTGGCCCAGCGGGCTTTCCGCCTCGCGCCGGCAGGTCGCCACGACCGCCAGACCCGGCGGCGGGTCGCCCAGCACGTACCGCAGCACCCGCCGGGTGTCCTCGTCCGCCCAGTGCAGGTCCTCGAGCACCAGCACGGTCGGGCCGAGGCAGCGCAGCAGCTCGCGCACGGCGCGGAACACCCGGTGCCGCTCGGCGGCCGGGTCGCCCAGGGCGCGCGGCGCGGGCGGCAGGCGGTCGGCGAGTTCGGGCAGGTGGTCGCGCAGCGCGCCGGTCACCGGGCCGGGGTCGCGCAGCCGGTCGCCGCACCGGCTGAGGCAGTCGAGCAGCACGCCGTACGGGAACGGCTCGGGCAGCGGTTGGCACGCGCCCACGACCACCCGGGCGCCCTCCGCGCGGGCGACCGCGGCGAACTCGGCGACCAGCCGGGACTTGCCCACCCCGTGCGGTCCCTCGACGAAGACCGCGGCCGGCGGGTGCCGCACCGCGTCCAGCACGGCGGCGAGCTCCGCGTCCCGGCCGATCATCGGCGCCGCGCCGGTCCGGAGTGGGTCGAGGCCGCCCATGCTCGCTCCCGTCCGCCGGCGCACCAGGAATGCCCGTGAGGATAGGTCGGCCGGGCGGGGTGCGGTAACCCCCGGGATTTCACCCGTACCCCTACGGGTCGTCACCACACTTGTTCCGCCTCCCGCCAGGCCGAAGGGTGATTCCCGAACGGCCTGATGTGCGCAAAACCCTGCCTGGCCGTTCGACCGCACGATGGAGGAATCGATGCACGAGCGCGGAAGACGATGGGTGTCGGGAGTGTTCACCGTGGCGGTCACCGCGGCCGCGGTGGCGGCGACCGCGGGCGGAGCCGTTGCGCAACAGGCGGAAGCGGCCGTGACGCAGGCCGAGGGGCATTACGCCGGGCAGTACATCGTGGTGCTGAAGTCCGGCGCGCAGGCCGCGTCCGGTGGTGGGGCCGCGACCCTCGCCCAGCGGTACGGCGGTCGCGTGACCGACACGTACTCGGTGACGCTGAACGGGTTCGCGGTGCGCGACCTGTCCGAGCGGCAGGCGCGGCGACTGGCCGCGGACCCGTCGGTGAAGTCCGTGTACCAGGACGGCACGACCAGGGCCACCGGTGAGCAGTCGGACCCGCCGTCGTGGGGCTTGGACCAGATCGACCAGCGGACCACGACGTTGGACAAGAAGTACGCCTACCCGAACTCCGGCGAGGGCGTGACGGCCTACGTCATCGACTCCGGTGTCGACGCCGGGCACCCGGAGTTCGAGGGGCGGGCGAGCTCCGGCTACGACTTCGTGGACAACGACACCGACGCGAGCGACTGCTACTGGCACGGCACGCACGTGTCGGGGACGATCGCGGGCAAAACCGTGGGCGTGGCCAAGAAGGCCAAGGTCGTGGCCGTGCGCGCGTTGGACTGCAAGGGTTCCGGCCCGGACTCGGCGACGGTCAGCGCGCTGGAGTGGGTGGCCAAGAACGCGGTGAAGCCCGCGGTGGTGAACATGAGCCTCGGCACGGACGTCGTCGGCGTCGGTGACGAGCAGGTGAAGGCGTTGGTGGCCAAGGGGATCGTGGTCGCGGTGTCGGCGGGCAACGCGGGCCAGGACGCGTGCGGCGTGAGCCCGGCGCGGGTGCCCGAGGCGATCACCGTGGGCTGGTTCAACAAGGACCGCACGCGGGGCGGCAACTACGGGAAGTGCATCGACCTGTTCGCGCCCGGCGGCAACGTCTACTCCAGCGACAACACCGGCAAGTACCGCAACGGCAGCGGCACGTCGATGGCCTCGCCGCACGTCGCGGGCGCGGCGGCGCTGTACCTGTCCGCGAACCCCTCGGCCACGCCGCAGCAGGTGAGCGAGGCGCTGGTGCGCTCCGCCAGCCCCGACCTGATCTCCAACCCGGGCGCGGACTCACCGAACAAGCTCCTCTACGTCGGCGACATCGGTGGCGGCACGCCGCCCAAGTGCGCGGCCAAGGGCAACGACGAGGACGTGGCGATCCCCGACGCGGGCGCGGCCGTCGGCACGTCCGTGAGCCAGGACTCCTGTGCCGGCAAGGCGTCCGCCACCCTCGCGGTGCGGGTGGACATCGACCACGGCTACACCGGCGACCTCGCCGTCGACCTGGTCGGCCCGAGCGGGACGGCCTACCCGCTCAAGCGCGCCGGCGGTGTCGGCGAATCCGCCGGTGTGCACCAGAACTTCACCGTCGACGCGTCGCGCGAGGACGCGAACGGCACCTGGAAGCTGTCCGTGAAGGACGTGTACAAGTTCGACACCGGCACCCTGACCGGCTGGTCGATCACGTTCTGAGCGGCTTTCGAGAACCCTGCTGTCGAAGGAGAACCGTGAAAACACGACTTGCCGCCGTGGTCGCCCTGACCCTGGCCGCGGCAACCCTGGGCGTCACGAACGACGCGGGCGCCGCGCCCGACCGGATCAGCGTCGCGGCCACGCCGACCGACCAGCTGCGCGGACCCGACGCGGGCGCGCAGATCGTCAACGGGCAGCGCACCACGGTGAAGGAGAACCCGTTCGTCATCGCGGGGATGCGCGTCGGCGGCGGCGGTCCGCAGGGCCAGTCCTGCACCGCCTCGGTGGTCGCCAAGCGCAAGATCGTCACCGCCGCGCACTGCATGATCGACGCCGTCGGCGACAAGAGCTACATCTACGGCGACGACGACCTGAACACGCCGGGCGACGAGACGTTCCGCACGGCCGTGACGTCGTTCAAGACCCACCCCAAGTACAGCGGCAACGGCGGGTGGCGCACCGGGTACGACGTCGCGGTGGTCACGACCGCCGACGACCTGCCCGTGCCGGAGGCCCAGTGGGCCAAGGTGGCCGGGTCGGGCGACACCGCGCTGACCCAGCCCGGGAAGTCCGGGTACTCGCTCGGCTACGGCAAGACGTCGTCGGGCGGCGGTTCGGGCGAGCTGCGCAAGACCACGTTGCCGGTGAACGACCCCGCCGGCTGCCAGGTGTTCGACATCAAGGTCAACGGCGACCTGATGGTGTGCACCGGGTACGACGACGGGCGCACCGCGAACTGCTCGGGCGACAGCGGCGGACCGTTCATCGTGGACGGTGTGATCGTCGGTGTGTCGTCCTGGGGTTCGAGCAAGTGCGACCGGTACAGCGTCATGTCGCGGCTGACCAACGAGATGGGCGACTGGGCCCGTGGCGAGATCGGCGGAACCCAGCCCGGTGACGGGAAGTTCTCGGTGGCGCTGTCGCCGACGTCCGGCAAGGTCGAGGCGGGCAAGTACGTCTCCACCAGCGTCACCACCAAGGCGGGCGACCAGGGTGCGGAGAAGCTGGAGCTGAGCGCGTCGTCGCTGCCCGCCGGTACCACCGCGACCTTCCAGCCGGCGACGGTGAACTCCGGTGACGTGGCCAAGATGACGCTGCACACCTCGGCCACCACGCCGGCCGGCGTCCACAAGGTCACCGTCACGGCCAAGGCCGCCTCCGGCTCGAAAACCGCCGAGTACGCGCTGACGGTGGGCGACGGCGGCACCACCACCGGCCTGAAGGTGACGGCCTCGCCGAACACCGGTTCGGTTCCGCCCCGCGGTTACGCCAACGCGACGATCACCGTCGCCGGCGGCACCGGCCAGATCCGGCTCACCGCCACCGGTGTGCCGTCCGCGCCGACGTTCTCGCCCCCGACCGTCAACCCCGGCGGCACGTCCCGGATGACGGTCATGGGCCCGGCGGAGCGCGGCACCTACAAGGTGACGATCACCGCGACCGACGGCACCGGCAAAACCGGCACGGCGGAGTACACCCTCACCGTGAGGTGATCTCCGGCCGCGACACCCGTGGAGCCCGTGCCCGCTTCGGCACGGGCGCCACGGCGTCCCCCCCCGGGGGGGCCCGGCGGGGGGTCCCCCGCCCCCCCCGCGCCGTGCCGCACCGGACGGCGCCCGTCGCCGTCGGGGCAGCGCCTTCGACCGGTTGCTG
>NZ_JBFAEO010000039.1:0-86117 GCF_040642015.1 Actinosynnema sp. NPDC020468 | reverse complement strand
CCGTCCACGAAGGACGGGCGCAGCGGCCGGTCGATCAGCCGGCAGGTCAGGATCGCGTCCCCACCGCCGACCGGACGGTCAGGCGGTCGGGGTCAGCCAGAGGACGCCCGACGGGGGGAGTTGGAGCAGGGCCGAGGCCGGTCGGCCGTGCCACGGGGTGGGCTCGGCGGTGACCGAGCCCTGGTTGCCGACACCCGAGCCGCCGTAGGTGGTGGAGTCGGTGTTCAGGGACTCGTGCCAGGTGCCGGCCCGGGGCAGGCCCACGCGGTAGTCGTGGTGGGGCGAGCCGGAGAAGTTGGCGACGCACACCAGCACCGAGCCGTCCTCGCCCACCCGCAGGAAGCTCAGCACGTTGCCGCCCGAGTCGTTCGCGTCGATCCACTCGAAACCCTCGGGCCTGCCGTCCGCGCTGTAGAGGGCGGGCGAAGCGGTGTACACCCCGTTCAGGTCCTTCACCAGCGAGCGCACGCCGGAGTGGAACGGCGAGTCGAGCAGGTGCCAGTCCAGCGACCGGGACTCCGACCACTCGCCCTGCTGGCCGAACTCGCCGCCCATGAACAGCAGCTGCTTGCCCGGGTGCGCCCACATGAACGCCAGCAGCGAGCGCAGCCCGGCCGCCTTGTTCCAGTCGTCACCGGGCATCCGCTGCCACAGCGAACCCTTGCCGTGCACCACCTCGTCGTGCGACAGCGGCAGCACGAAGTTCTCGCTCCACGCGTACACCAGCGAGAAGGTGATCTCGTTGTGGTGGTAGGACCGGTGGATCGGCTCGCGCGACAGGTAGTGCAGCGTGTCGTGCATCCAGCCCATGTTCCACTTGAACCCGAAACCCAGGCCGCCCAGGTGCGTCGGCCGCGTCACGCCCGGCCACGCCGTCGACTCCTCGGCCACCATCACCACGCCGGGGTGTCGCTTGTAGACGGTCGCGTTGAGCTCCTGGAGGAACCGCACCGCGTCCAGGTTCTCCCGGCCGCCGTACTGGTTGGGCAGCCACTGCCCCTCCTGGCGCGAGTAGTCCAGGTACAGCATCGAGGCCACCGCGTCGACCCGCAGGCCGTCGATGTGGAACTCCTCGATCCAGTACAGCGCGTTCGCCACCAGGAAGTTGCGCACCTCGTTGCGCCCGAAGTCGAACACCAGCGTGCCCCAGTCCGGGTGCTCGCCCCGGCGCGGGTCCGCGTGCTCGTACAGCGCGGTGCCGTCGAACTTCGCGAGCGCCCACGAGTCCTTCGGGAAGTGCGCGGGCACCCAGTCCATGATCACGCCGATGCCGCGGCCGTGCAGCACGTCCACGAAGTGCCGGAAGTCGTCCGGCGAGCCGAACCGCGACGTCGGCGCGTAGTACGACGTCACCTGGTAGCCCCACGACCCGCCGAACGGGTGCTCGGCCACCGGCATCAGCTCGACGTGGGTGAATCCGGTCTCCACCACGTAGTCGGCCAGCTCCCGCGCCAACTCCCGGTAGCCCAGACCCGGCTTCCACGAGCCCAGGTGCACCTCGTAGACCGACATCGGCGCGTTGACCCACACCGTCGCGTCCCGCCGCGCCTCCCACTCCGCGTCCGCCCACTCGTGCGCGGACGCGGTGACCACCGACGCGGTCTGCGGGGGAGTCTCGGTGGCGAACGCCATCGGGTCGGCCTTCTCGTGCCACGCCCCGTCCCGGCCCAGGATGCGGAACTTGTACCGCGCGCCCACGTCGACGCCCGGCACGAACACCTCCCACACGCCCGACGAGCCGAGCGAGCGCAGCGGGGTGGCGCGGCCGTCCCAGCCGTCGAAGTCGCCGGTCACCCGGACACCGCGCGCGGTCGGCGCCCACACCGCGAACGACACGCCCTCGACCGCGCCGGTCGCCGTCTCGTAGATCCGCCGGTGCGCGCCCAGCACGTCCCACAGCCGCTCGTGCCGGCCCTCGCCGATCAGGTGCAGGTCCAGCTCGCCCACCGTCGGCAGCCAGCGGTACGGGTCGTCCAGCTCCACGACCGCCGCGCCGTAGACGACCTCCAACCGGTAGTCGCCGGGGTGCTCGGGCAACTCGCCCGCGAACAGCCCGTCCGCGACCCGGTCCAGCGGGAAGCTCTTGTCGCCGGCCACGACCGACACCGCCGACGCGCCCGGTCGGAACGCGCGCGCCACCACCCCGTCGGGCACGTGGTGCACACCGAGCACCGAGTGCGGGTCGTGGTGCGCGCCGGCCAGCAGCCGGTCGACGTCCTCGGGCGGGATGGCGTTCACGTCAGGCTCCCTCTCCAGTGATCCGGGCGATCGACGACAGCGGCACCGTCAACCACTCCGGCCGGTTCGCGTACTCGTAGGAGACCTCGTACACGGCCTTGTCCAGTTCGAACGCGCGCAGCAGGTACCCGCGCCGCCGCGGGTCGCCCACCGCCTCGGACGCCGCCTCCGCGTACCCCTCGGTGAACGCCGCCCGGTTGCGCCTGGCCCACTCCAGCGCCCGCACCGCGAGCTGGTGGTCCTCGGGTCGACCGACCAGCAGCTGGTGCGCCGCGTAGTCGAACGACCGCAGCATGCCCGCGACATCGCGCAACGGCGAGCGCAGCGAGGTCCGCTCGGCCATCGGCGCGCCGGGCTCGCCCTCGAAGTCGATCAGCAGCCAGCCGTGCACGGTCCGCAGCACCTGACCCAGGTGCAGGTCGCCGTGGATGTGCTGGATCGCGATGCCGCCCTCGGTCTCCCGGGCCGCGTCGAACGCCTCGCGCAGCGCGGGCGCGTACGGCAGCAGCGCCGGCACCACCTCGGCCACCTCGTCCAGCCGCGCCCGCATGGCGCGCACCGTCCGCTCGATGTCGTCGTCGTCCGCGAGCTGACCGCCGAGCGCGCGCTCCAGGTCCGCGTGCACCGTCGCCACCGCGTGACCCAGCCGCTGCGCCTCGCCCGCGAAGTCGCCGCCCACCTCGTCGGCGTGCAGGTCCCGCTCGGTCATCAGGTCGCGCACGCTCGTCGTCGCCATCGCCCAGCCCTCGACCGCGTCGGGCTGGAACTGCTGGAGCATGCCGATCGTCGTGGTGCGGCCGTCGAGCTCGCCGGTGATCGAACCCTGCGGCCGCGCGATGTGCTCGCAGCCGACCCTGGCGAGCGCGCGGTGCAGCACCAGGTCCGGGTTCTCGCCCGTCGTCAGCTTCCGGAACAGCTTGAGGATGTGCTGGCTGCCGAACACCAGCGAGGTGTTCGACTGCTCGGCGCCCACCGGCCGGCCGCGCAGGCCCTTCTGCACCTCCACGTCCGGCTCGCGGGCGAACACCAGCCCGTCGACCTCCGCGCCGTCCGCGATCAGGTCCAGCAGCAGGCCGGTCAGCTCGGCGTCGCCGGTCGCGTCGTAGTCGTCCACGCGGTCGGTCACCAGCAGTTGGTACGGCGCGCTGCGGCCGGGTTGGACGACCTCCACCACCACGTGCACCAGCACCGGGTCGTCGTGCAGCACGGTCGTGCGCACCGCGCGCACCGAGGTGACGGGCCGGTCCTTGCCGCCGAACCACCGCCGGTCCGGCAGCTGCGCGGGCAGCTCGGACAGCACCTTGTCCACCAGGTCTTGCGGGTCGGTCACGTCGCTCACCTCGTCTCGCCGTCGTCGCCCGCTTCCACGAGCTGGAACCAGTAGAACCCGTGCCCGGGCAGCGTGAGCAGGTAGGACAGCTCGCCGATGGCCGGGAACCGGACACCGCCGGTCAGCTCGACCGGCCTGCTGCCCCGGTGCTCGGACAGGTCGAGCTCCACCGGCTGCGGGAAGCGGGACAGGTTGTTCACGCACAGCACGATGTCCTCGTGACCGTCGGGTCGCCGCCAGCGCCGCCGGTAGGCCAGCACGCTCGGGTTCGACCCGCCGAGATCGCTGAAGTCGCCCTCCGCGAACGCGTGGTGCTGCTTGCGCACCTCGATCATCCGCCGGGTCCAGTGCAACAGCGAGGACTGGTTGTTCAGCTGCGCCTCCACGTTGAGGCCCTGGTAGCCGTAGACCGGGTCCATGATCACCGGCAGGTAGATCCGGCCCGGGTCGCACGAGGAGAAGCCCGCGTTCCGGTCCGGCGTCCACTGCATCGGCGTGCGCACGGCGTCCCGGTCGCCGAGCCAGATGTTGTCGCCCATCCCGATCTCGTCACCGTAGTACAGGACGGGCGAGCCCGGCAGCGACAGCAGCATCGCGGTGAACAGCTCCTGCTGGTTGCGGTCGTTCTCCAGCAGCGGCGCCAGTCGGCGGCGGATGCCGATGTTCGCCTTCATCCGCGGGTCCTTGGCGTACTCCGCGTACATGTAGTCGCGCTCTTCGTCGGTGACCATCTCCAGCGTCAACTCGTCGTGGTTGCGCAGGAAGATGCCCCACTGGGTGCCCGACGGGATCTCCGGCGTCTGCGCCAGGATCTCCGAGATCGGGAACCGCGACTCGCGCCGCACGGCCATGAAGATGCGCGGCATCAGCGGGAAGTGGAACGCCATGTGGCACTCGTCGCCGCCCACGGCCGGGTCGCCGAAGTACTCCACCACGTCGGAGGGCCACTGGTTCGCCTCGGCCAGCAGGATCCGACCCGGGTACTCGTCGTCGACCACCTTGCGGCAGCGCTTGAGGAAGTCGTGCGTGCGCGGCAGGTTCTCGCAGTTGGTGCCCTCCTGCTCGAACAGGTACGGCACCGCGTCCAGCCGGAACCCGTCGATGCCCAGGTCCAGCCAGAACCGCAGCACGTCCAGCATGGCCTCCTGGACGTCGCCGTTCTCGTAGTTCAGGTCGGGCTGGTGGGCGAAGAAGCGGTGCCAGTAGAACTGGCCGCGCACCGGGTCGTAGGTCCAGTTGGACGACTCGGTGTCCACGAAGATGATCCGCGCGTCGGCGTAGCGCTGGTCGTCGTCGCTCCACACGTAGTAGTCGCCGTACGGGCCGTCCGGGTCCTGCCGGGACGCCTGGAACCACGGGTGCGCGTCCGAGGTGTGGTTCAGCACCAGGTCGGTGATGACCCGGATGCCGCGCCGGTGCGCCTCGTCCAGCAGGTACACGAAGTCCTCGACGGTGCCGAACTCCGGCAGCACGGCGCGGAAGTCGGAGATGTCGTAGCCGCCGTCGCGCAGCGGCGAGGCGTAGAACGGCGGCAGCCACAGGCAGTCCACGCCGAGCCACTCCAGGTAGTCCAACCGGGACGCCAGCCCGCGCAGGTCGCCGGTGCCGTCGCCGTTCGAGTCGCTGAACGCCCGGACCAGGACCTCGTAGAACACCGCGCCCTTGAACCAGTCCGGTTGCCGCGGCGGCATCGCCGCCGACCGGAAGTCCTCGGCCTGGGGCTCCACCAGCAGTCCGTCGGCGCCCACCGCCTCGCCTGTGTGCGGGATTCCGTCGAGTCCCAGCGCGGAGTCGGGTCGTGGGTCTTCGTGCATGTGCTCCACCTTCGTCCCACCTCGTCGGGGGTGCGTTCGATCGCCCCTCCGCGCCGGCGGGCGCGTGGGGTGGCTCCGGTGTCTCCTTCGGGAGGGTCTAGCTCGTGAACCGGCGCTGCAAACCCACGACGTGCGCCGCGGCACGCCAGGGCTCGAGCCGGACGTAGTTCGACCGGCCCCAGTCCCAGGTTTCCCCGGTGACCTCGTCGTGCGCGATCAGCCGGTCGTGCCACTCGTGGCCGAGCACGGGCAGGTCCAGCCACAGCGTGCCGTCCTGGGCCTGCTGCGGGTCGAGGTTCACGATCACCACGACGGTGTCACCGCTGCCCGGGTCCTGCTTCGAGTACGCGATCAGCGCCGGGTTGTCGACGTGGTGGAACCGCAGCGTCCGCATCTGCCGCAGCGCGGGGTGCGCGCGGCGGATGGCGTTGAGCCTGGTCAACCACGGCTCGAGCGACCGGCCGTCGGCCAGCGCGCCCGCGAAGTCCCGCGGTCGCAGCTGGAACTTCTCGGTGTTCAGGTACTCCTCGCTGCCCGGCTTGAGCGCCTCGTGCTCGAACAGCTCGTAGCCCGAGTACACGCCCCAGGTCGGCGCCAGCGTCGCGGCGAGCGCGGCGCGCAGCGCGAACATGCCCGGACCGCCGTGCTGCAACGACTCGTGCAGGATGTCCGGCGTGTTGACGAACAGGTTCGGCCTGGCCTCGTGCCAGTGCGCGACGAGTTCCTCGCCGAACTGGGTCAGCTCCTCCTTCGAGGTGCGCCAGGTGAAGTAGGTGTAGCTCTGGGTGAACCCGAGCTTCGCCAACCCGTAGAGCCGGGCGGGCCGGGTGAACGCCTCGGACAGGAACAGCACGTCCGGGTGGCGGTCCTTGACCGCCCAGATCAGCCACGCCCAGAAGTCCGGCGGCTTGGTGTGCGGGTTGTCGACCCGGAAGATCCGCACTCCGTGGTCGACCCAGTGCAGCACCACGCGCAACGACTCGTTGTAGATGCCCTGCGGGTCGTTGTCGAAGTTGATCGGGTAGATGTCCTGGTACTTCTTGGGCGGGTTCTCCGCGTACGCGATCGTCCCGTCCGGACGGGTGGTGAAGAACTCCGGGTTCTTCAGCACCCACGGGTGGTCCGGCGCGGCCTGGAGCGCGAAGTCCAGCGCGATCTCCAGCCCCAGCTCGCGGGCGCGCGCCACGAACGCGTCGAAGTCCTCGATCGTGCCCAGCTCGGGGTGCACCGCGTCGTGCCCGCCCTCGTCCGCGCCGATCGCCCACGGCGAGCCGCAGTCGTCCTCGCTCGCGACCAGGGTGTTGTTGGGGCCCTTGCGGTTCACCCGGCCGATGGGATGGATCGGCGGCAGGTAGGCCACGTCGAAGCCCATCGCGGCGATCCGGTCGAGCGACCTGGTCGCCGTGGCGAACGTGCCGTGCACCGGCACGCCCGACTCGTCGAGGCCGCCAGTCGAGCGGGGGAAGAACTCGTACCAGGAGCCGAAGGCGGCGCGCTCGCGGTCCACCCAGATCCGCTGCTGCCTGCCCTTGGTCACCAGCTCGCGCACCGGGTGCTCGTGCATGACCTGCCGCACCTCGGGCGTGAGCGCGGGCGCGACCCGTTCGGGCAGCGACCGGTCCTCGTCGCGCAGCGCGGCGGCCGCGGTCGCGAGCAGCGGCTTCTCCCGGCGCCGGTCCGGCCGGCGGGACACCCGCTCCAGCAGCCGCGCGCCGGTCTCCAGGTCGTTCGCCAGCTCGTGCGCGCCCTGGCCGGCCGCGATCTTGACCTCCACGGCGTGCAGCCAGGTGGCCCACGGGTCGCTCCATGCGTCCACTCGGAACGTCCACGAGCCCTCGGTGTCCGGCACGACGGTCGCGGCCCAGCGGTCGATGCCGACGCCCACGGAGGACATCCGTGTTTGTCTCGCGACCCGGTCGTTCGGTCCGCGCCACGCGATCGTGGCGGCCACGGCGTCGTGGCCCTCTCGCCACACCGTGGCCTCGACCGGGACGTGTTCGCCCACCACGGCCTTGGCCGGGTACCGGCCACAGCTCACGGTGGGGGAAACGTCGTCGATACCGAGTCGTCCGCTCATCGGCAGCGCCCTTCTCGCCAGTGGATGACGCTTGCACGGTCAAGTTTGCCCGGTGGGACGCGGTCTCTGCTCACCGGGAGTACCACCTTCGTGTCGGTACCCCGTCTGGTTGGATCGCACACTCGAAGGTGGTCGCGATCTCGCGATGAGAGACGAATTCCCACTGCGAAGCCACGTTGTCACACGTCCGGGCGAGTGTGTGTTACCGCGATGTGGCGGTTGACTCGCGAAGGTGAACTTCGCGTGGCTGCGCGGTGTGACGGGCTTCGGCCGGCACTACCGCGCCTACCTGCTGCACAGCCTGCGCTACATCGACCTCAAAGGACTCGCGGTCGTCGGCTTCCACACGCCCGAGTTCGAGGACGTGTTCGTGCACGTGTCGCTGTCGCCGCAGACCCCGCACAACGCGCCCGCCGACCTGCTCGGCCGGGTCGACGGCGCCGCGCGGCACGCGGTGACCGACTTCCTCGACCGGCCCGCGCCCGAGGTGCTCGCGATCATCGGGGTGCCCGGAAGTGGGAAGACGACGTTGTTGCGGCACCTCGCGGTGTCCGTGTGCCGGCGTCCCGGGCGGCGGTGGGTGCCCGTGCTGCTGTACCTGCGCGACCACGTGGCGGCGATCAAGGACGGCGCGTCACTGCCCTCATTGGTGCGCGCGCGGGTGGCCAAGCACGGGCCGACCGAGCCGTCCGGCTGGTTCGAGAAGCGGCTGTCCGACGGCGAGTGCGTGGTGCTGCTGGACGGGCTGGACGAGGTCGCCGACCACGCCGACCGGCGCGCCGTGTCCGCGTGGGTCGAGCGGCAGAAGAACGAATTCCCGGCGAACGACTTCGTGCTCACGTCCCGGCCGCACGGGTACCGCACCGCGCCGGTCGAGGGTGCGAAAGTCCTTCAGGTCCGCGGTTTCACCGACGCGCAGGTCGCCCGGTTCCTGCGCGGCTGGTACCTCGCGATCGAGCGGTTGAGCACCCGGGAGACCGGCGAGCCGGTGCGGCTGCGGGCCGAAAAGGCCTCGGGTGAACTCCTGGCGAAACTTCAGGCCAACCCGAACCTCAACGACCTCACGGTGAACCCGCTGCTGCTGACGATGGTCGCGAACGTGCACCGGTTCGGCGGTCGGCTGCCGGACAGCCGCGCCGAGCTGTACCGGGAGATCTGCGAGGTCATGCTGTGGCGCCGGCACGAGGCCAAGAACCTGCCCGCGCTGCTCACCGGCGACCGCAAGGAGATCCTGCTGCGCGCGCTGGCGTTCACCATGATGGGCCGCCGGGTGCACGACCTGCCGCGCGCCGACGTGCTGGAGGTGTTCGAGCCCGGGCTGCGGCGGATGGGCAGCGCGCTGGCCGAGGACGAACTGCTCGCCGACCTCGCGTCCAACGGCCTGCTGGTGGAGCGGGAGAGCGGGGTGTTCTCGTTCGCGCACCAGACCTTCCGCGAGTACCTGGCGGCCGGGCACGTGCGCGACAAGGGCCGCGTCGACGTGCTCGCGGCCCGCGTCGAGGACGACTGGTGGCGCGAGACGACCATCCTCTACACCGCCAAGTCCGATGCCGACCCGGTCGTCGCGGCGTGCCTGGAGTCCGGGACGGTCCCGGCCGTGTCGCTGGCCCTGGACTGCGCCGAGCACGCCGCCGACCTGTCGCCCGAGCTGCGCGCCGCGCTGGACGACCTCGTCGCCTCGGCCGACCGCGACCCGGCCGTGCGCCGGCTGGTGGCGGCGGTGCTGCTCAACCGGCACCTGCGCCACGGCGTGGAGGTGGCCGACGTGCTGCTGTCCGCACCGGTCACCCCCGCGCTGCTGGCCGCCTACCGCCGGGACACGAGCGCCTCCTCGGCACCCGGTTTCGGCGTCACGTCGGCCGACGCGGCGGGTTTCGTCGCGTGGGCCGCCGCGCTGGGCGCGCGCCCGTGCCGCCTGCCGACCCGGTCCGAACTGGACCACCCGCGCGCCCGCCGCGCGTTCGCCGACGTGTCGGTGTGGTCGTCGGACGACCTGTGGGTCCCCGAGGGCGTGCCGCACCCGCACGTGGTCACCAGCACCGAGGACACCGAGCAGACCCTGTTGCAGTACAGCGGCGTCCCGCTGTGGCCGGCCGGCGGCAGCGTCGTGCGGCAGTGGAAGATCTCGCCGGAGGCGCTGGTGGACGAGGTGACCCGGGCGTCCAACCACCGGCAGGCGATGTTCGCGGCCCAGCTGTCGGTGGAGGGCGAACGCGCGTCGGCGGCGCTGCACCGCGTGCTCGACCAGGTGCTCACCGGCCGCCGCCGGCTGACCCGGCCCATGGCGACCGAGCTCAGCCGCCAGGCCCTCGCCCTGGCCCGCGAGGCCGAACGCCGCGAGGTGCCCGGCCTGATCGGCCACTACCGCAGGCTCGCGGCCGGCGTCACGCTGCTGGACCACCGGATCGCGGGCGAGGCGCCGACCACGGAGTCGATCGTCCTGGTCTCCGACCGACCGCGCTGATCACACGTCCGGGCTAGTGCGCGGTGACTCCGCGCGGCGTTGACTCGCCCGCGTGAACCTGGGTTGGTTACGGGGCTACGGCGGCCACCACCGAAAGCACCTGCTGAACACCCTCCGCTTCATCGACCTCAAGGGCCTCGCGGTGGTCGGCTTCCACACCCCGGAGTTCCAGGACGTCTTCGTGGACGTCAGCCTGCGCCGGCAGACCCCGCACAACGCGCCCTCGGACCTGCTCTCCCGCGCCGACGCGGTCGAACGCCACTCGGTCACCGACTTCCTGGACCACGCGGAGCCGGCCGTGCTGGCGATCATCGGCGTGCCGGGCAGCGGCAAGACCACCCTCCTGCGCCACCTGGCCGGGTCCGTGTGCCGCTCACCGGGCCGTCGCCGGGTGCCGGTGCTGCTGTACCTGCGCGACCACGTCGCCGCGATCACCGCCGACACCCCGCTGGCGACCGTCATCCGCACCGGCCTGAGCCGCCAGGGTCCGCGCGAACCGGACGGCTGGTGGGAGAAGCGGCTGGCCGCGGGCGAGTGCCTGGTGCTGCTGGACGGCCTGGACGAGGTCGCCGACGCCGAGGACCGCCGCCGCGTGTCGGCCTGGGTGGAGCGCCGGATCGAGGACCACCCGGCCAACGACTTCGTCCTCACCTCCCGCCCCCACGGCTACCGCGCCGCCCCGATCACCGGCGCCAAGGTCCTCCAGGTCTGCGACTTCACCGACACCCAGGTCCGCCGCTTCGTGCACGGCTGGTACGCCGCGATGGAAAGGCTCAGCACCGCGAAAACGGGCGAGGCCGTCACCCTCCGCGCCGAATCCGCCGCCGAGGAACTGCTGGCCCGCGTGGACGCCAACCCGACCCTGCGCGACCTGACCGTGAACCCGCTGCTGCTGACCATGATCGCCAACGTGCACCGCTTCGGCACCAAGGTCCCGGACAACCGCGCCGAGCTCTACCGCGAGATCTGCGAGGTCGTGCTGTGGAGGCGGCACGAGGCGAAAAACCTCCCGGTGCGCCTCAGCGGCCCGCGCAAAGAGGCGATCCTCCGCGGCCTGGCCTTCACCATGATGGCCCGCCGGGTTCGGGACCTGCCCCGTGACGAAGTGCTGGCCGTCTTCGAACCGGGTCTCAAGCGCACCTCGAGCCGGATGTCCGAGGAGGAATTCCTGGCCGACGTGACCGCGTCGGGAATGCTGGTCGAACGCGAGAACGAGGTCTTCTCGTTCGCCCACCTGACTTTCCAGGAATACCTCGCGGCGGCCCACCTCAAGGACCAGGGCCGGGTGCAGGTGCTGGTCGAACGAGTGGAGGACGACTGGTGGCGCGACACCACCCTGCTCTACGCGGCGATCGCCGACGCGGACCCGATCGTGCGGGCGTGCCTGGACACCGGCACCGCGCCGGCGTTCACCCTGGCCGCCGACTGCCAGGAGGTGGACACCGTCCTGTCACCGGACCTGCGCGAGTACTTGAACACCCTGCTCCTGGACGTCGCGGGTACCCCGGGTGACGAGGACGGAGTGCTGCTGGAGGTGCTGATCCGGCGCCACCTCCGGGAATCGGTCGCCGTCGGCGACCGCGAACTGGTGGCGAAACCCGTGAGCGGAGCGCTCTACAACGCGTTCCGCGCCGAGTGCGAGCCGGGTTCGCCCCACGTCGCCCGGGCGGAACCGGTCACCGGTGTGGACCACGGGGAGGCGACCCGGTTCGCCCGGTGGATCACCGGGAAGGCGGGCGGTCGGGTGTACGTCCTGCCCCGTGCCGGCGACTTCGAGCACGAGAACGCACGGCGGCTGCTCGAGCGGACCGGCCGCCCGGTGCGGCTGGACGACGGCCGCCCGCTCGTGCCGCCCGGAATACCGCACCCGTACCGCCTGGCACTGTCGGACGTGGTCCGGTGCCTGGTCAAGGATATGTTGCTGACCACCGGGGGGCGGAGGTTGCAGGTTCCCGCGGAGTGGGTCAGGCTGGTTTTCACCGAATACCTGCCACAGGTGGTGAGCGCCCTGCCCAAGGGGTTCCAGGGCTTGGTCGAAATCGTCGGCAAACCGGACCTGATCTCGCCGGAAACGCGCGAGATGTTCGCGCTGGGAGCGTCGGCCCGAATCGACCCGGCAGCTCGACCCGCGCCCTTCGACCACGAATCCGGCGTGTCGGTCGAGCGGTGGATGACGCGGTGCGCGAGTTCGTTGGCGGAGCACCTCGACACCATTCCTCCCGACCTGTACTCGAATCCTCCCGGATTGTTCGGACTCTGGATCTCGGCTCACGAACTGCGGCGTGCCGAGGGCCGACGACCGGCCTGGGAGGTGCGCACGACGGAGCACCTCGACCGGATCCTGCCGTCCATGCTGAGCCTCGGTGTAGGCCCCGACGACCTGCCGACCGCCCGGGCGCGCATCGATCTGTGGCGGCTGGCGGCGGAGGAGGACGAGGCGGGATTCGGCGCGGCGTGCCGGGCCGTGGCACTCGGTCTCACGCTCCTGGAACTGCGCGCCGCCGGCTCCATCCACTCCACCGACGTGATCCTCCTGGCCACTGATCGGAGGACGGCTCCACCGGTCCGGTGACCGTCGTCCGGTGGTGTGGCGAAATCGCTCCGCGGGCCTGTCTTCGCTGGTGGAGCTGTATCGGTCCCTGCATCGGTTCGGGTGATCGTTGTCCGACACCGCTGGATGGAGGATAAGGTCCGACGCCATGCGAGCACTTCGCCGGTTCACCGTCCGAGCCAGTCTGCCCGAGCCCCTCCAGGGGTTGGGCACCCTCGCCACGAACCTGCGCTGGACGTGGCACCCGCCCACACAGGACCTGTTCGCCACCGTCGACCCGGACACCTGGGCCGAGGTCGGCGACCCGCTGCGACTGCTGTCGGTGGTCGCGCCCGAACGGCTGGACGCACTCGCCCGGGACGAGGAGTTCCTCTCCCACGCCACCGCCCTCGCCGACGACCTGCACCGCTACACCACCGGGCAGCGCTGGTTCCAGCGCCGCCAGGACGAGTTGCGGGCCCGGCGCGACGAGGGGCACTCCGACGCCACCGCGCTGCCGTCCGCGATCGCCTACTTCTCGATGGAGTTCGGCGTCACCGAGGCACTCCCGAACTACTCGGGCGGGCTCGGGGTGCTCGCCGGCGACCACCTCAAGGCGGCGTCCGACCTCGGCGTGCCGCTGATCGCGGTGGGCCTGCTCTACCGGTCCGGGTACTTCCGGCAGGCGCTCTCGCTCGACGGCTGGCAGATCGAGCACTACCCGGTGCTCGACCCGCGCGGCCTGCCGCTCCAGCTGCTCACCGACCCGACCGGCGCGCCGATCCTGGTCCACGTCGCCATGCCCGGCGACCGCGTGCTGCGCGCGAAGGTGTGGAAGGCCCAGGTCGGCCGCATCCCGCTGCTGCTGCTCGACTCCGACGTCGAGGAGAACGACGAGGACCTGCGCGGTGTCACCGACCGGCTCTACGGCGGCGACCAGGACCACCGCATCCGGCAGGAGATCCTGGCGGGCGTCGGCGGCGTCCGGGCGGTGCGCACGTTCTGCGAGCTGACCGGCCACCCGAGCCCCGAGGTCTTTCACACCAACGAGGGACACGCGGGCTTCCTGGGCCTGGAGCGGATCCGGGAGCTGACGACCGGGCAGGGCCTGGACTTCGACCAGGCGCTGGCCGCGGTCCGCGCCGGCACCGTGTTCACCACGCACACCCCGGTGCCCGCGGGCATCGACCGGTTCCCCGTCGACCTCGTGCAGCACTACTTCGGCTCCGAGGCGCTGCTGCCCGGCGTGAGCACGCAGCGGGTGCTGGCACTGGGCGCGGAGGAGAACCCGGGCCTGTTCAACATGGCGCACATGGGCCTGCGCCTGGCCCAGCGCGCGAACGGCGTGTCCAAGCTGCACGGCACGGTCAGCCGCGACATGTTCCGCGGCCTGTGGCCGGGCTTCGACGTCACGGAGGTGCCGATCGGCTCGGTCACCAACGGCGTGCACGGCCCGACGTGGGCGGCCGACGAGATGTCCCGGCTGGTCGGCGACACCGAGACGAGCGCCGAGCCGGTCACCGACGCGACGCTGTGGTCGCTGCGCAACGACCTGCGCGCCAAGCTCGTCCACGAGGTGCGCCGCCGCACCCGCGCGTCCTGGCTGCAACGCGGCGCGTCCGCCCTCGAACTGGGCTGGACCGACTCGGTGTTCGACCCGGACGTGCTGACCGTCGGGTTCGCCCGGCGGGTGCCGACCTACAAGCGGCTCACCCTGATGCTGCGCGACGCCGAGCGCCTGCGGGCCCTGCTGCTGCACCCGGAACGCCCGGTGCAGCTGGTCGTCGCGGGCAAGTCGCACCCGGCCGACGACGGCGGCAAGGCGCTGATCCAGCAGATCGTGCGGTTCGCCGACGACGCGGGCGTGCGCCACCGGATCGTGTTCCTGCCGGACTACGACATGTCCATGGCCCGGTACCTGTACTGGGGCTGCGACGTGTGGCTGAACAACCCGATGCGCCCGCTGGAGGCGTGCGGCACGTCCGGCATGAAGTCCGCGCTCAACGGCGGCCTCAACCTGTCCATCCGGGACGGTTGGTGGGACGAGCTCTACGACGGCAGCAACGGCTGGGCCATCCCGACCGCCGACGGCGTCACCGACCCGACCCGGCGCGACGACCTGGAGGCGGCGGCGCTCTACGACCTGCTGGGCAACCAGGTCGCGCCGCTGTTCTACGACCGGGGCGCGGACGGCGTGCCGACCGACTGGCTCGCGATGGTCCGGCACACCCTGGCCTCGCTCGGCCCGGCCGTGCAGGCGTCGCGGATGGTCCGCGAGTACGTGGAGTCCCTCTACGCGCCGGCCGCCGCGTCCGCGTCGTCGGTGGTGGGCGAGGGCTTCCGGGGCGCGAAGGAGTTGGCCGCCTACCGCCAGCGGCTGCGCGCCGCGTGGACCCGGGTCCGGGTGCTCGACTCGGAGCTGACCCTGGACAACTCGGCCGTGCCGCCGCTGGGCTCGCCGGTCACCGTGCGGGCCCGCGTCGAGCCCGCCGGCCTCGAACCGTCCGAGGTGGACGTCCAGGTGGTGCTCGGCAAGGTCGGCGACTCGGACGAGCTGTACGACGTCGTCACGCACGTCATGACCTACACCGGCGACGGGAACTACGAGGCCGAGGTGCCCCTGCCGCACGCCGGCGCGGTCGGCTACACGGTCCGCGTCCTGCCGCGGCACGACCTGCTGGCCTCACCGGCCGAACTGGGTCGCGTCGTGCTGGCCAACCCCGCCTAGCACCCGGCGGGACCCGAGGGCGTCCCCCGAGGTCGGGGGACGCCCTCGTCACGTCACGTTCAACCGCGCGCTGGTCTCGGCGACCCGGGGCGCCCAGCCGGCCAGCGCCTCCGCCTCGCCCAACGTCTCCCGGGCCGCGGCGTTGTCACCGCCGAGCATCTGGGCCCGGGCCACGGTCGCGAGCGCGTCGGCCCGGCCGAGCCCGTTCTCGCTGGAGTGCTTGGCCTGGGTGCCCAGCTCCAGCGCCTTGGCCGCGTCACCCTCGACCAGCGCGAGCTGCGCCAACGTCCCGTTCGCCCGGTGCCTGGGGTACCCGAGCTGGATCGCGCCGTCGATCGCCCGGTGCGCCGCGCCGAGCCCGATCTCCACCGGCAGCTGACCGGCTTCCAGCGCGTTGGCCGTGGAACTGGCCATCTGCGCCATCACGAACGCCATGTCGCGCGGGGTGAGGTCGGTACGCCCGACGAGTTGGCTCACGGTGTGCAACGCCTCGGCGTGCCGGCCGCGCATGGTCAGCACCCCGACGTGGGACCCGATGGCGACCAGTAGCGTGGGGTGCGCCGCGAGCAGCCGGCCCGCGATCTCCTCGGCCCGGTCCAGCTCGCCGACCGCGACCGCGTCGGACACCTCGTTGACCATCGGCGTCGCGTCCATCTCCGCCGCCGCCCGACCCGTCAGCCGCGGCAGCGCGAACAGGAACCACCCCGGCGTGGTCACCCCGGCGCCCCGGCGCGGCACCAGCGAGTCGACCACCACGGCGAGCCCGGCCACCGCCACACCGCGCGGGAACGCCGCGTCGAGGTGGAACCAGGCAGTGGCGAGGGCGCCGACCGTCAGCAGCACCGCCACCAGCGAGGCCGCCCACAGCCGCGGTCGCACGGGCGCGCGCACGGACGTGAGCCCCACGGACAGCACCACCGGCACGCTCCGGACCACGACCCGCAGGTGCGGCCGGGTCCACGTGCGCAGTTCACCGCCGACGCCGACGACCACCAGCGACACCCGGACCCGGCAGACCAGGGCCCCGACCAGCAGTCCGACCTGGAGCGCCGCCGCGGTGCCGAGCCCGCCGACGACCGCACCGCCCAGCGAGGGGAGCGCGGCTCCCGGCTCCCAGGCGACCAGCACGAGGACGACGAGAGCCGTCAGCACCTTCCACACGAGGGGCAGACGCTACCGCCGGCCGGCCGGTTCCCTCACGTGACGGCGGGCGTACCGCCGTCGCGCACCGGGAACCCGGCCGCCGCGTACGCCCGGAACCCGCCGACGAGGTCGGTGGCGTTGGCCAGCCCGACCCTTTGCAGGTCCCGCGCGGCGAACGACGACGCGTAGCCCTCGTTGCACAGCACGACCACCGTGGTGCCGGCGTCGAACCCGGGGATCCGGTGGTCGCCGTCGGGGTCGAGCCGCCACTCCAGCACGATCCGCTCGATGGGCACCGAACCGGGGATCTCGCCCTCGGCGAGCCGGTTGTGCACCGGCCGGATGTCCACGACGAACGCGTCCTCCAGCCCCACCAGCTCCTGCGCCGTCACCCGGCGCAACCCGCTCCGGGCCTCCGCCAGCACTCCGTCGAGCACGCTCACCGTCACGGTCCTTCCTGGTCGGCCAGCACCCGCAGTCGGTCCAGCGGCAGCCGCTGCGCGGGCAGCGGCGGGATCTCGTCGGGGATGTCCGCCAGGCTCGCGTACTCGCGCGTCGGCACCAGCGGCGGCGAGTAGGCGTGCACCGAGGAGGCGGGCAGCAGTCCCTTGTTCAGCACTTGATGAGCACGTCCCGACCCGAACCCGATGGCCGCGCCGACCTCGCGGGTCGCGGACCGCACCGGACCGCCCGGGTACCGGTAGTCCTCGGCGAGCTCGCCGGTCAGCACGGTGAACGAGCCGGCCGCGCCGCCGTGGTCGTGCGGCTCGGTGCCCTGGCCGGGCAGCCAGGACAGCAGCCACAGCTCGACGCCCTCGGTGAGGCCGAGCCGGGCCCACCAGCGCTGCGAGGCGTCGAACTGCAACACCTCGAGCAGCGGGGTCGTCAGCTCGCCGGCGACGAGCGAGGTCAGGTCGCGCAACTCCCGGGGCGTCCACAGCTCCCGCTCGGGGTGGATGTGGTCGCGCAGGAGGGGCACGTCGAGCAGCGGGTGGAGATCGGCACGCGCGGAGGACAGAGAGGCCGTCACTGGAACACTCCTTGATGGCTACGAAGACCGGGACCGGTAGCGATCAAGACGCGGCGGGGGGAACGCGAATCGCGCGCTCAGCACCGACCCGGCCGCGTCGGCCTACACCGACACGACGCCACCAGGAGGAGGTCGATCGTGCGGTCACGCCAAGTGAACAACGGACGAGCCACGGGTCGATGGTGCCACGGGGGCCTCGGCCCGCGCACCCCCTCCCACCAGGAGGGATTGTCTCGCAAGCAGACTAAAACCCGTAGTCACGGCGGGTGTTCAGTCCACAGCGGACAGTGTTGGCGAAGGGCGGCGGGGGATCCGGAGCAGCAGCAACGACCGTGCCGTGAGGACGACGGGCGACCCGGCCGCGCGGGGCTCCGAAGTCGACGGCGCGCCGTCCGGTTCGGTCGTGTCGAGCACCGGCAGGTACGTCTCCCCGTACTCGACGCCGGGCAGCGTCACGGTCAGCTCCGCGTCGCCGGAGTGCAGGAGCAGCAGCCACGAGTCGTCCGACATCAGCTCGCCGTCCCGCGACCGCGACAGCGAGGTGGACCCGTCGATCCACATCCCGAGGAACCTCCTGCCCTCGTCGAACCAGTCGGTTTCGGCCATCTCCTCGCCGTCGTGGCGGAACCACACCAGGTCCGGCTCGCCGGTCGGGGTCCGCCTGCCGTCGAAGAACTCGGGTTGCCGCAGCGCGGGCGAGGACGCGCGCAGCGAGATCACCCGGCGGGCGAACCCCAGCATCGCCTCGCCCTCGGGCGTCTGCTCCCACGACACCCACGAGGTGGGGTCGTCCAGGCAGTAGGCGTTGTTGTTGCCGCCCTGGGTGCGCCACTGCTCGTCGCCCGCGGTCATCATCGGCGTGCCGGTGGACAGCAGCACCGTGGCGAACAGGTTCCGGGCCTGCCTGGCCCGCAGCGCCAGCACGCCCGGATCGGTCGTCCCGCCCTCGACCCCGCAGTTCCAGGACCGGTTGTCGTCGGTGCCGTCCCGGTTGTCCTCGCCGTTGGCCTCGTTGTGCTTCCCGTTGTAGGACACCAGGTCCCGCAGCGTGAACCCGTCGTGCGCGGTCACGAAGTTGATCGACTGCCAGGGCCGCCGGAGGTCGTCCGCGTAGAGGTCCGAGGACCCCGACAGCCGGTAGGCCAGGTCCCGGACCCCGGTCGCGCCGCGCCAGAAGTCCCGGACGGTGTCCCGGTACCGGCCGTTCCACTCGGCCCACTGCACCCCGAAGTCGCCGACCTTGTACCCGTCGCCGGTGGCGTCCCAGGGTTCGGCGATCAGCTTGCACCGGGACAGCACCGGGTCGGTGGTGATCGCGGTCAGCAGCGCCGAGGCCCGGTCGAACCGGCCGCCGCCGGGCCTGCCCAGCGTGGACGCGAGGTCGAACCGGAACCCGTCGACGCCCATCTCCGCGGTCCAGTACCGCAGCGAGTCGGTCACCATCCGCACCACCGACGGCGAACCGGACTCCAGCGTGTTGCCGCACCCGGTGATGTCCAGCGTGCCGCCGCCCGGGATGTGCAGGTAGTAGCCGGGCGCGTCGAACCCGCGCCAGGACACGTGCGGCCCGTCCGGCCCGCCCTCGCAGGTGTGGTTGTAGACCACGTCGAGGATCACCTCGATGCCGGCGGAGTGCAGCGCGGCCACCATGGTCCGGAACTCCTCCACCTCCCGGCCGGGCTCGCTCGCGTAGCCGGGGTGCGGCGCGAAGTAGGACAGCGGCGAGTAGCCCCAGTAGTTGCGCCGGCCGGCCCGGATCAGCGACGGCTCGTCGTGGAACGCCTGCACCGGCAGCAGTTCCACCGACGTCACGCCCAGCCGGACCAGGTGCTCCAGCACGGCGGGGTGGGCGAGCCCCAGGTAGGTGCCGCGCAGGTGCGGCGGCACGCCGGGGTGCGTCCGGGTGAACCCGCGGACGTGCAGCTCGTAGATCACCGCCTCCTCGAACGGCACCTCGGGCCGGACGCCGGTGTCCGGCCCGCCGGGCGAGGTCACGACCGACAGCGGCACCGAACCCAGGGAGTCGACCGGCGAGGGTCCGCCGGTCATCGGGTCCCCGACCCACCCGAGCGCCGCGTCCAGCGACGTGATCGCGCCGGACACCCGGGTCGCGTACGGGTCCAGCAGCAGCTTGGCCGGGTTGGACCGCAGACCGCGCGCCGGGTCCCAGGCGCCGTGCACCCGGTACCCGTACCGCCTGCCGGGCGTGACGCCGGAGACCAGCCCGTGCCACACCCCGAACGTGCGCTGGGTCAGCTCGATCCGCTCCTCGCTCCCGTCGTCGCCGATCAGGCACACCTCGACGGCGTCGGCGGGCGGCGCGGACACCGCGAACCGCACGCCGCCCGCCTCGGGGTGCGCCCCGAGCGGGAACGGTCGGCCCGCGAGCAGGATCGAGTCGGCAGCCATACCGCGATCCTCCCAGCACGCACCCGCCGTCGGGGGATGAGCACCTCGCGTGACGACTTCGTCACAGCACGCCGCGCCGACGCCAACCCCACCCCCCACCCCACGAGGCGGTTGCAGAACAATGACGCCAACGGCTTCGACGGGGCGAGGGTTAAGAGCGTGGAAAACGAAGATCTGGTCATCCACATGCAGGGTGTGTCGGTTCGACGGGGCAAGACCACGCTGGTGGGCGACGTCGACTGGAGCGTCGAGCTGGACGAGCGCTGGGTCGTCCTCGGCCCGAACGGCGCCGGCAAGACGACGTTGCTCCGGCTGGCCGGCGCCGAGCTGCACCCCACCAAGGGCAAGCTGCACGTCCTGGGCGAGCGGATCGGCAAGACCGACCTGTTCGAGCTGCGCCCACGCATCGGCCTGTCCTCGGCCGCCCTGGCGGGTCGGATCCCGCCGGAGGAGAAGGTCGTCGACCTGGTCGTGAGCGCCGGGTACGCGGTCGTCGGCCGGTGGCGCGAGGAGTACGACGGCCAGGACACCGGCCGGGCCGCGGCGCTGCTCGACCAGTTCGGCATCGCGCACCTCGCCGACCGCACCTACGGCACGCTGTCCGAGGGCGAGCGCAAGCGGACGCTGATCGCCCGGGCGCTGATGACGGACCCGGAGATGCTGCTGCTGGACGAGCCGGCCGCGGGGTTGGACCTGGGCGGTCGCGAGGACCTGGTGGCCCGGCTGTCCGCGCTGGCGCTGGACCCGGACGCGCCGGCGACGGTGCTGGTCACCCACCACGTCGAGGAGATCCCGCCGGGCTTCACGCACGCGCTGCTGCTGCGCGAGGGCGGCGTGGTGGCGCAGGGTCTGCTCCGGGACGTGCTGACCGAGGAGAACCTGACCAGGACGTTCGACCAGCCGCTGGAGCTGCAACGGTCGGGTGACCGCTGGTTCGCCCGCCGCAAGAATGCCGCTACCGACAGGTAACGTGCGAGGCACGCGAGGGTCGAGGAGGACCTGTGGCTGAGTTCGTGAGGCTCGAAGTCGAGGACGGCATCGGCACCATCCGGCTGGAGCGCCCGCCGATGAACGCCCTCAACAGGCAGGTCCAGGAGGAGATCCGCGCGGCCGCCCACGAGGCGGCCGACCGCGCCGACGTGTGGTCGGTGATCGTCTACGGCGGCCCCAAGGTGTTCGCGGCCGGCGCGGACATCAAGGAGATGGCCGAGCTGTCCTACGCCGAGATGGCGGCCCGCGCGGGCTCGTTCACCTCGGCGCTGCGCGCGGTCGAGGAGATCCCCAAGCCGACCGTCGCCGCGATCACCGGCTACGCGCTGGGCGGCGGGTTCGAGTTGGCGCTGTGCGCCGACCGGCGGATCGCGGGCGACAACGCCAAGGTCGGCCAGCCGGAGATCCTGCTCGGCGTCATCCCGGGCATGGGCGGCACGCAGCGCCTGCCCCGGCTGATCGGCGTGTCCAGGGCCAAGGACCTGATCTACACCGGCCGGTTCGTCGGCGCCGAGGAGGCGCTGCGGATCGGCATGGTGGACGAGGTCGTCGCGCCGGACGACGTGTACGAGGCCGCGAAGCGCTGGGCCGGGCAGTTCGTGAACGGCCCGGTGCGCGCGTACGCGGCCGCGAAGGCCGCGATCGACGGCGGCCTGGACACCGACTTGGGCAACGGCCTCAGGCTGGAGACCCAGCTGTTCGCCGCGATGTTCGCCACCGAGGACCAGAAGGCCGGCATGGCGTCGTTCATCGAGAACGGGCCGGGGAAGGCGAAGTTCAGTGGCCGCTGACCCGTCCGTCGACCCCAAGCCGCACCCGCACGCCACGGCCGAGGAGGTCCAGGCCGCTTACCGGGACCCCAAGTTGGCCAACGTCCTGTACCACGACTGGGAGGCGGGCACGTACGACGAGAAGTGGTCGATCTCGTACGACGAGCGCTGCATCACCTACGCCAAGGACCGGTTCCGGGCCGTCTCCGGCGGCGTCGGCCCGTACGGCCACGCGCTGGAACTGGGCTGCGGCACGGGTTTCTTCCTGCTGAACCTGATGCAGGGCGGGGTGATCGAGAAGGGCTCCGTCACCGACCTGTCGCCCGGCATGGTCGAGGTCGCGCTGCGCAACGCGGCGAACCTGGACCTGGACGTGGACGGCCGGGTCGCCGACGCCGAGCGGATCCCGTACGACGACGACACGTTCGACCTCGTCGTCGGGCACGCGGTGCTGCACCACATCCCGGACGTGCCCTCGGCGATGCGCGAGGTGCTGCGGGTGCTCAAGCCCGGCGGCCGGTTCGTGTTCGCGGGCGACCCCACGGACATCGGCAACTTCTACGCCCGCAAGCTCGGTCAGCTGACCTGGTGGCTCACCACCACCGTCACGAAGCTCGACCCGCTGTCGTCGTGGCGGCGGCCGCAGGAGGAGCTGGACGAGTCCTCGCGCGCGGCGGCGCTGGAAGCCGTGGTGGACCTGCACACGTTCGACCCGTCGGACCTGGAGCGCACCGCGCGCGGTGCCGGCGCGGTCGAGGTGAAGGCGGTCACCGAGGAGCTGTCGGCGGCGCTGTTCGGCTGGCCGGTGCGCACGTTCGAGGCGGCGGTGCCCCGGGAGAAGCTGGGCTTCGGCTGGGCGATGTTCGCCTACCGCACGTGGCAGCGACTGTCCTGGGTGGACGACAACGTGCTGGCGAAGGTGTTGCCGCGCGAGGTCTTCTACAACGTCTCCGTGACGGGCCGCAAGCCGGTCTAGGTGGGGTACGGGTTCTCGCTCGACGACGTGGCGCACCTGCGGTCGCAGGCCGGGTGCGCCGCGTTGTCGGCGTTGGCGGACCTGCCGCTGACGCCCGACTCGCGGCTGGCGGACGTGGCCGCCGCGCGCAAGGTCGCGCCCGACCACTTCGCCGCGGTGCTGGAAACCGTGCTGCTGCGCCGGCGTGCGGCCGACCGGCTCGACCTGGTCGACGGGCTGTTCACCGCCGACGCGCTCCAGCAGGCGACCGCGCACCGGGTCGCCGAGCACCGCGCCCGCCGGTTCGCGGGCCGGATCGCGCACGACGTCACGTGCTCGATCGGCGCGGACCTGGCGAAGCTGCCCGAGGGCTCGTTCGGCTCGGACCTCGACCCGGTGCGGCTGGCCATGGCGCGCCACAACCTGCGCGGCTCGCACGAGGTGCTGCGGGCCGACGCGCTGCGCCCGGTGTCGCGCGACGTCGCGGTGGTCGCCGACCCGGCGCGACGGGACTCGGCGGGTCGCCGCACGTGGCGCCCCGAGGACTTCCTGCCACCGCTGGACGATCTCGCCGCGGCCTACCCCGGGCGGGACCTGGCGGTGAAGTGCGCGCCGGGCGTGGACTTCGCGGTCGCGCCGTGGGCGGACGAGGTCGAGCTGGTGTCGCTGGACGGCTCGGTGCGCGAAGCCTGTTTGTGGACAAGGGGTTTGGCCACGCCGGGTGTGACGCGGCGGGCCACCGTGCTGCGGTCGGACAGTCCGGAGTGGACGATCACCGCCGCGGAACCCGACGACTGCCCGGTGACGCCGCCCGACGCGTGGCTGGTCGACCCGGACGGCGCGGTGGTGCGGGCGGGCCTCGTCCGGCACTACGCGCACCGGCACGGCCTGGCGCAGCTGGACGAGCGGATCGCCTACCTCACCGGCCCTGTGCCGCCGCCGGGGATCCGGGCGTTCCGGGTGCTCGACCACGGCCACTACACCGAGAAGGCGCTCCGCGCGGTGCTGCGCGCGCACGACGTCGGCCGGCTGGAGATCCTGGTGCGCGGCCTCGACGTGGACCCGAACCCGTTGCGGCGCAGGCTGAAGCCGGCCGGCTCGGCCGAGGCGACGGTGGTGCTGACCAGGATCGGCCGCACCCCGACGTGGGTGCTCGCCCGGGCCGAGCGCACCTAGTCTGCCTGCCCGAGCGCGCCCAGCCGGTCGAACACGAACTCCCGCAACCCCTCCACGTGGGTTTCCAGCGCGATGTCGACGCCCAGGTGCTCGCGCGACTCCAACCTGCGGTCCACCACGAGCGCGCCGCGCGCCGGCCCGAACGAGCACTCCACGTCGACCGGGAACCGCGTCGACTTCAGGATTCCCGGCCGCACCGCCTCGGCCACCGCGACCGCGTCGTGCAGCACCATGCCGTCCCAGCCGAGGAACCTCCGGTAGGTGGCCAGGTAGTCCGGCGTCAACCCGACGAGCTTCGCGCCCACCTCGGAGGTCTCGGCCAGCGCGGTCAGCCACTGCGCGCTCACCGCGCACCGCCCCGTCAGGTCCATCGGCACGACGGTGACCGGCACGTCCTCCTCGACCAGCACCCGGCGCGCGGCCTCCGGGTCGCACCACAGGTTGAACTCGGCGGCCGGGGTGATGTTGCCGCCGTCCAACCCGCCGCCCATGACCACGATCCGGCCGATCCGGGACCGCAGCGACGGGTGCGCGGCGAGCAGCAGCGCGACGTTGGTCAGCGGGCCGACGGCGGCGATCGTCACCGGCCGGTCGGCGGCCACCAGCACGTCCCGCATCAGCGTCACGGCGTCCCTCGGGTCGACCTCGCGGGTCGGCTCGGGCAGCGTGTGGGCGAACCCGGACAGCCCGTCCGAGCCGTGCGCGCTGGACAGCCGGGCCTGCGGGTGCACCAGCGGTCGGGCGGCGCCGGCGGCCACCGGCACGTCCTCCCGGCCGAGCAGGGCCAGCAGGCGCAGCGCGTTGGCGGTCGTGCTGCCCAGCGAGACGTTGCCGAACACCGTCGTCACCCCGACGAGCGACACTTCGGGGCTCGCCACCGCCAGGGCGAGGGCGAACGCGTCGTCCACGCCGGGGTCGGTGTCGAGGATCAGGGGAATCGTCACCCGGCCGATACTGCCGCACCGGAACCTGGGAGATCGTCCGCCTGTCGGGGTCGAGTTGAGCCATCCTTGTGGCGTGGTGGAACTGAGAGTCCTCGACGTCGACGAGTGGAACCTGTGGCGCGACCTGCGCCTGGCCGCGCTGGAGGAGTCGCCGGACGCGTTCGGCGCGACCTACGCGAGCTGGGTCGACGCCGACGAGGGGCGGTGGCGCAAGCGCTTGGCCAAGCCGTCGTTCAACGTGGTCGCGCTGCTCGAGGGCGAGTACGCGGGCATGGTCAGCGGCCTGCCGGGCGAGGAGCGCGTCGACCTGATGTCGCTGTGGGTGGCGCCGTTCGCCCGCGGCATCGGGGTGGGTGACGCGCTGGTGCGGCGGGTGGTCGAGTGGGCCGCGCCGAAGCCGGTCGCGCTGCGGGTGAACGCGGGCCAGGAGCACGCGAACGCGCTGTACCTGCGCAACGGGTTCGTCGAGGTGGCCGACGGGTTGCTGGTTAAAGTGCCCGGGTGACGAGCATGTGGGGCGCGCCGGTGTGGGCGCGGTGGCGGTCGCGCCGGGACCCGGCCCAGGCGCGGTTCCTGACTCTGGCGTCGCTGCGGTGGGTGTTCCGGCACCGCGCGTACACGCCGTGGTACCTGGTCCGGTACTGGCGCCTGCTGCGCTTCCGGCTGGCCAACCCGCACGTGGTGCTGCGCGGGATGGTCTTCCTCGGCCGCAAGGTCGAACTCCACTGCCGGCCCGGCTACGGGCGGCTCGAGATCGGCCGTTGGGTGCACATCGGCGACGGCAACGCCATCCGCTGCCACGAGGGTTCGCTGCGGATCGGCGACAAGGCCGTGTTCGGCAAGGACAACACGGTGAACTGCTACCTGGACGTGGAGATCGGCGCGGCCACCCTGGTCGCGGACTGGGTGTACATCTGCGACTTCGACCACGTGACGGCGGACGTGCACCTGCCCATCAAGGACCAGGGCATCGTGAAGTCGCCGGTCCGCATCGGTCCGGACTGCTGGTTGGGCGCCAAGGTCACCGTCACCCGGGGCACCCGCGTGGGTCGCGGGTGCGTGCTGGGCGCGCACGCGGTGGTGCGCGGCGACGTGCCGGACTACAAGATCGCGGTGGGCATCCCGGCCCGGGTGGTCAAGGACCGGCGCGAGGACTACGAGGCGGACGCCACCCGCCGGGCCGCGGTGGCCGACATGGCCCGCAAGGCCCGCGAAGCCCTGGAGAAGTCCCGGAACGGCTAGGGGCCCGGTTCAGCCTTCAGGGGGTACCCGGTCGCGTTTCGGGAGGCGGTGGGGGCGGCCCGGCCCTACCGTGCGGACCGATGCGCTGGTTCCTACTGGTGGTGCTGCTGGCCGGGTGCGGGTCGACTCCGCCACCGCCGCCTGTGCTGCGCGCCGACGAGGCCACCACGGCGTCCGCGACCAGGGCCACGATCACGGCCGGCGACCTCGGCCCGTCGTGGACCGCGGACCTGCCACCCCGCGAGTCCGAACCCGTCGCGGCCGACGACTGCGCGGCCGGGACGCTCTACGCGACCCTGCCCCCGGGCGCCCGCCAGACCGGAACCAGGTTCCGCTACGGCGGCACGTCCTGGTACGCCTCCAGCGCCGCCGCGGTGTTCCCGGACGAGCCCGGAGCGCGCGGCTGGGTGGAGATCCGCAAGTCGAGCGAGTACGTCGAGTGCCGCCGGGCCGAACTCGAACGCTCCCAGCGCGCCGCGGACGACCACCTCTCGGTGGCCACCCGCGAAACCACCACCGGCGGCCTGGGAGTCGGCGGCTACCAGGCATATTCGCTCTACCAGGTGAGATCGGCGGGCCAGGACGCAAACGGCACCTTCGCCCGCCACGTCTACCGCGTGGGACGCACGGTCGTCTCGGTATCGGTCGACATCACCGCCGCCCCGTCGGACCCGCCCAACCTGGGCGCCACCGTCTCCTCGGACCTGGGCCACGCCCTGGCCGCCGTCTACGCCCGCACGACCTACTGACCTTCCCATCGTTCAACAATCCCACAATACCCTGCAAGCATTGTTCAACAATAAAATCGTTGAACAATCAGACGAACCACCGACCACAGAGCAACCAGAGAAAAGGCCCTGCCACCCGCAGCCGCCTAGCGGCCAAGTGCCGCGACCCGCCGCCCACTGCCCGCCGCCCACTGCCCACTGCCGAGTACGGCTGCCCGCAGCCAAGGTCCGCCCTCAAGACCTGCCTGATCGCCCCCGCCGCCCACCTCGCCACGCCCGCCGCCTGCCTAGTCGCGCCTCGTACCCAGCCGCGCCCGCCCAGCCGAGTCTGTCGCCCGCCCAGCCGAGCCTGTCGCCCGCCCGGCCACGCCTGCCGCCTGCCCAGCCACGCCTGCCTGCGGCCGTGCCCGCCGCCTTCCTGGTCGCGCCTGTCGGTTGCATGGCTGCACCTCCAGACCCCGTAGTCCAAGCCTGCGTGCCGCCCGCCTACCCGCCTCGGTGGTCCACCCTCCAACGCACTAACCGCCCAACCACACTCACTGACCGCTTGAGTCGAACCCGCCGCCCGCCAACTGCCCGCCGACCGCCTGCGGGTCGCCCGCCGCCCGCTGCCCGCCCGCAGACTGCCTGTCGACCGTCCGCCCGCCTGGCTGTTGTGCGCCTGGGCGCTGCCCGCCCGACCACCGTCTGCCCGCCCGTGCGCCGCCCGCCGTCCGAGCACTGCCCCCACCTGGTTGTTGTCCGCCTGGCCACCCATCCGCCCGACCGCCGCCTGCCGGCCCGCAAGCCCGCCGTCCACCCGACTGCCCGCCCGACCGCCCGACCGCCCGACCGCTGCCGGCCTACCCGCTGTCCGCCTACCCGCCACCCGCCGGGCCGAGGCCCGCCCGCCTGACCGCCGCCTGGCCTGCCGCCTGTCCGACCGCTGCCCGGCTGCGCGCTGCGGGTCCGACCGCCGCCCGCTGTCCGCCTACCCGCTGTCCGCCTGCGTGCTGCCTGCCGGACCGCTGCCTGCCTGGCCGCCGCTGGCCGCGCCCTGCACCTTGATCGACACCTGGGCGTCGCTGACTGTCTGGCTCGGGGGGTGGGTTGTGGGATTGTTGGGTTGTTCGATTGTTCAACGATTCGGCAATCCAGCAATCCAGCAATCCAGCAATCCGGTGGTCCGGCAGCCTGGCGGTTCAGGGAGGCGGGGATGGGGATTGTTGGATGATGGGGTTGTTGAACAATGGGACGAAGTGGTGGAAGTTAGAGGAAAGCGTTGCCGGTTGCGATTTTGGGGCGGCCCAAGGGGTTGTGGTCCTTGACGGCGGCGCGGTGGTAGACGGCGGCGGTGGCTTGGGCGATGGTGGTCCAGTCGAAGTCGGTTGCCAGGCGGGCTTTTGCGGCCTTGGCGCGGCGGGTGGCGGACGGGCGGTCGTCCAGGACCGAGCGGACGGCGCGGGTCAGGCCGTCGACGTCGGACGGTGGGAAGGACAGGCCGGTGACCCCGTCCCGCACGACCTCGCCCAACCCGCCCGCCGTGGACGCGACCAGGGGCGCACCCGCGGCCGCCGCCTCCAGCGCCACGATCCCGAACGGCTCGTAGCGGCTCGGCAGGACCACCGCGTCCACCGCCGCCAACAACGCGGCCAGGTCGCGATCCGGCAGGTGCCCGACGAACTCCACCGCCCGCCACACCCGGTGCTTGCGCGCCTGCTCCTCCAACCACTCCCGGTGCGTCCCGGTCCCGGCCACCACGACCCGCGTCCCCCGGTGCGTCCGCCGGATCCGGGGCAGGGCCGCGATCAGGTCCTGGACGCCCTTCTCCCACTCCAACCGCCCGAAGAACAACAGCAGCGGCTCACCGGAGGGTGAATATTCCGCACGGGCCGCGGCCACGTCCGCGCTCCGCACCCGCCACCGCCGAGGCTCGATCCCGTTGTGCAGCACGGTCGCCCCGTCCACCTCGAACAGGTGCGCCACCTCGGTCGCCATCGCCGCCGAACACGTGATCAACGCGTCCGCCCGGTTCGCCAACCACCACTCCACCGAGTGAACCTGCTGGTTGAGCGTCTGCGACAACCACCCGCTGTGCCGCCCGGCCTCGGTCGCGTGCACGGTCGCCACCAGCGGCGCACCGGACGCCTCCGCCAGCGCGATCGCCGGGTGCGTCACCAACCAGTCGTGCGCGTGCACGACCTCCGGTCGCCACCCGCGCAGCACCGCGAGCCCGGCCCGCGTCATCGCGTGCCCCATGGCCAACGTCCACGCCACGAGGTCGCGCTCGAACACCAGGTGCGCCGGGTCCTCCGCGACCCGCACCACCCGCACGCCCTCGACCACGACGTCCTCGGTCGGGTGGGTGACGGCGTCGGTGCCGGTCGGCTGCCGGCACAGCACCACCACGTCGTGCCCCGCCTCGGCCAACCGGGCGGCGAGCGCGTGCACGTGCCGGCCCAACCCCCCGACGACGACCGGCGGGTACTCCCACGACAACATCAACACGCGCATGGGTGATTCTCGCATTCGTCGGGTGCGGGAAGGCCCGCCATCACAGGCCCCTCGCGTCGAGGTGTCCGAACGGCCCGTCCACCGACCGCAGCGAGGCCGCCCGGTCCGCGCCGCGCCCGGCCCGCAGCGCCGCGGCCAGTTCGGCGAACCGGTCGGCGTGCGTCTTGGCCCGGTGCCGGGCGTAGTCGGCCGCCGAGTCCTTGGTGACCATGAACGCCCAGTCGCTGGACAGCGCGAGCAGCGCCTCCCGCACCGCCTGGTCCGCGACCGGGTTCCGGGCGCCGCCGCGCAGGTCGAGCTCCAGCAGCTCGCGCAGCACCTCCTCGTTGCCCCGCACCACGTCCGCGACCTGCGGCCCGTTCCACACGTGCCAGTCCTTGCCCGCGCCCCACGACGACGGGTGGATCGTCACCGGCTCGCCCACGTGCCCGGCCTCGACCGCGCCGCGCAACGTCGTCACCCGCACCCCGGCCTCGGGCAACGCCCGCAGCACGGCCTCCAGCCACCGCGGCCCCTCGTGCCACCAGTGCCCGTACAACTCGGTGTCGTAGGCGGCGACGACCAGCGCCGGCGCGCCGGTCCGCCGCTCCAGCTCGGCGAACCGGTTCAGCACGTGCCCGACGAAGTCCTCCGCGTCCCGCGCGACCGCTCGCGCGGCGAGGGCCGGGTCGTAGGGCAGCTTGTCCTCGGGCGCGACGTCCAACCCGGTCACCCGGGCCGGCTTGAGCCCGCTGGCGTGGTCGTAGGTGTGGAAGTCGCGGTACACCGGGTCGCCCGGGTAGCCGACCTTCGGCGACCACACCCGGTAGGACACCTCCAGGTCGCGCCCGAAGCACAGCACGTCCGAGTCGCCGACGGGGCGCGCCCGCGCGGTGTCGTGGCGCAGCGACGGCCCGTCCACCAGGAACCGCCGCACGCCGGCCCGCGCGTACTCCTCCTCCATGCCGGGCGCGTACGCGCATTCCGGCGCCCAGATGCCCTCCGGGCGGGAGCCGATCCGCAGTGCCGTGTCGTCCAGCCCGGTGCGCAGCGCGAACGCCCGGACCCGCGGGTCGAGCAGCGGTTGGAACGGGTGGGTTGCCGGTCCGCCGAGCAGCTCGATCGTCCGACTGTCCACAAGGGACCGAAGAATCGGCGAGAACCCGTGCCGCCACCGGGTTTCGAACGTCTCCAGCGCCCACGCCGAGGCCCGGTGCTCGCGCCGGCCCAGTTCGGGCAGCCGGCGGGCCGCGTCGTGCGCGCGCAGCTGCCAGTTGCCGAGCCACTCGTGGGTGGCGCGCAGGCAGTACGGGTCGTCCAGCTGCGCGGCCAGCACCGGCGTGACGCCGAGGGTCAGCACGTCCTCGCGACCCTCCCGGGCGAACCGCTCCAGCAGGTCGACCACCGGCAGGTACGAGTGCGCCCACGCCTGGTGCAGCCACTCCTCGCCGACCGGCCACGTGCCGTGGTGCGCGAGCCAGGGCAGGTGGCTGTGCAGCACCAGGCAGAACGTGCCCTTCACCGGCGCACCGCCACGGCCACCAGGTCGAGGCTCGCGTCCGGCTCGTCGGTGGTGATGGTGAAGTCCGCGCTGGTCACGCCCGCCACGGCGGCCAGCAGGTCGGCGGGCCAGGCGTCGCCCTCCACCACGACCCGCACCTGGGCGTCGATGATCGACCCGCCGAACGCGGCGTCCAGCTCGCGCAGCCGGGGCCCGTGGTGGAGTCCGGCGAGCAGTTCGAGGTCCAGTCCGGACCCGGTGACCAGGTCGGCGAGCTCGGCGGGCGCGAGTTCCCTGGTGTGGAACGGGTTCAGGGGCGTGTCGCGGCCGGGGGAGAAGGTGATCCGGTTCGGGGTGGTGATCAGCAGCCGGCCGCCGGGGCGCAGCACGCGGGCGCACTCGCGCAGGAAGCCCTCCTGGTCCCACAGGTGTTCGATCACCTGGAGGTTGGCGACGACGTCCACGCTCGCGTCGCGCAGCGGCAACGAGGCGAGGTTGCCGCGCAGCACGGCGAGGTTCGGGTAGGCGCGGTGCGCGTGGGCGGCGGTGAGCTCGTCGTAGTCGAGCGCGATGACGCGGGTGGCGTGCTCGGCGATCAGCGCGGCGCCGTAGCCCTCGCCGCAGCCGGCCTCCAGGACGACCGCGCCGGCGCAGTGGTGGACGAGGTCGAGGTAGGCCGCCTCGTGCCTCCGGAACCAGTAATTTTCTTCGACTATCCCGGGCACGGTGCGTTCGCCGGTGAGGGGTAGCGGCTCCACGGTCACGCCGTCAGGGTAGTTGCTCGTTACTCGTGGGTAGCCAGCGCCTGGGTGTATCGGGTGTCACCTGGTCGTGTGTATTTATCGGGGGTAATTACCAACAGGTGATGTGGTGGTCCATTGTGCAGTCGTGAGCCGTTACTCGAAAAATGACACCATCGGGTGACGCCGGTCAGGTTAAGTTGATCTTGAGGTGGGTTGTTTCGCCTGCAAGAAGCCTTTTTCCGGACTGTCTTCAAGGTTTCCCGATGAGTCCGCTCGTGCTGGTTGCGCCGACCGGTGGTCGGTAGTCTCGGCGAATCTTCGACCGAGTGGGGCGGGCCATGGGTGCGAAAGAGACGGACATTGTTCCGCTGCACGCGGGTTTCGACGTCGTCTACCGGGGCTTCCACCGCCGACAGGTCTCCGAGCACATCGAGGGTTTGGAAGAGCGGTTGAGGCACGCCGGCGTGGACCGGGCGGAGGCGTTGGCGCAGGCGGGCGAACTGGGTCGGCTGCTGGAGCGGACGCGGGCCGAGTTGGAGGGCACGCGCGAGCGCGCGGACCGGCTGGAACACGCGCCGGACACGGTGACGGGCGCGACGGACCGGTTGCACCGGATGCTCGTGCTGGCCGAGGACGAGGCGGCGGAGCTGACCGCGCGGGCCGCGCGCGAGGCGGAGGCGTTGCGCCGGCACACCGAGGCGGAGGCGGCCGAGCGCCGTCGGGAGTTGGACGAGGAGATCGCCCTGGTGCACGCCGAGGCCGACGCCGCCGCACGCCGGGTGCGCGAGTCGGCGTCCCTGCGCGCGGCCGAGCTGGACCACCGCGAGGTGGACCTGGAGCGGCGGCGGGCCGAGGTCGACCACTACCTGCGCACCAGGGCCGACCACCTGGAGGTGGAAGGCCGGACCGTGCTCGCCGAGGCTCGCGCGCGGGCGCGGGCGATGCTGGAGCAGACCCGGGCCGAGGTCGAGCGCCTGGCCACCGAGGCGGCGGCGGACCACGCGCGGGTCGAAGCCGAGGGCCGCGCGCTGGTCGACACGGCCCGCGCGGAGGCCTCGGCCCTGGTGGTCGCGGCCCGCGCGGACGCGGACGCCGCGGGCCGGACGGTGCTCGCGCAGGCCCGGGCCGAGGCGGACCAGGTGGCGTCGGCGCTGGTGGCGGACGCCCGGGCCGAGGCGGCGGACGCCGTCCGGTCGGCGCTGGCCCAGGCCCGTGCGGAGTCCGACGCCCTGCTGGCGGCGGCCGCGGTCGAGGCCGACGAACTCGCGGCCGGCTCGGCCGGTCGGGCGTTGCTCGCGGAGGCCCGCGCCGAGGCCGAGTCGGTGGAGGAGTCGGCGCGGGTCGTGCTGGTCGAGGCGCGGGAGGCGGCGAACGCGCTGGTCGCGGCCGCGAGGACGGGTGCGGACGACACGACCCGGGCACTGCTCGCCGACGCCCGCGCGAAGGCGGACGCGGTGACCGCCGGGGCGGCGGAGCGGGCGCGGGTGGTGCTGGCCGACGCCCGTGCCGAGGCGGACGCGGTGGTGCGGGCCGCGACGACCGGGTTCGAGGCGACACGACGGGAACTCGCCGCCGCGCGGGCCGAGGTGGACGCCCTGCTGACCGCCGCCACCGAGGCGGAGGACGCGGCGCGGGCACTGCTCACCGGGGCACGGGCGGAGGCGGAGGAGTCGGTGCGGGTGCTGCTGGCCGGTGCGCGAGCGGAGGCCGACGCCGTGCTGGTGGCGGCGACCGCCGAGGCCGAGGCGACGCGAGCCGGGACCGACGAGGCGGCGCGGGTGGTGCTGGCCGACGCGCGGGCCGAGGCGGAGGAGGCGGCCCGGGTGCTGGTGGCGGGTGCTCGGGACCAGGCCGAGGTGGTGACGGCTCGGGCTCGGGCCGAAGCCGACGAGGTGGTCGCCTCCGCCGTCGCCGCGGGTGAGGCGGCTCGGGCCGAGGCGGAGGAGGCGGCCCGGGTGGTGTTGGCCGGTGCCCGGGTCGAGGCCGACGGGTTCGTCGCGGCGGCGGTGGCCGAGGCCGACGCGGCCCGGGAGCGGGTGGCGGAGGTGGTGGCCGCGGTGGCGGCCGTGCGGGCGGAGGTCGAGGTGGTCGCGCGGGACGTGGTGGGCGCGGCGAAGGCGCGGGCGGAGGCGTTGGTGGGCAGGGCTCGGGTGGAGGCGGAACAGGTGGCCGGTGAGGCGCAGGCCGGGGGTGAGGCCGTGGTGGCGCAGGCACGGGCCGAGGCCGCCCGGGTGGTGGACGACGCGGTGCGGCGGGCGGCCGGGATCGAGGCGGCCGGGCGGGCCGCGGCCGAGGTGGTGAAGGACGAGTGCGTCGCGGTGCTGGAGGCGGCGCGGGCCCGGGCCCAGGAGGTCGTCGAGCGGGCCGACGAGGAGGCCGCGCTGGTGCGCGGTGAGGCGGCGCAGCGGTTGGCGGGCGCCGAACTCGGTGCGCGGCAGGTGGTCTCCGAGGCGCTCGCGCGGCGGGCCGAGGTCGAGGCCGAGGGCGTGGTGATGGTGGAACGGGCCAGGGTCGAGGCCGACCGGGTGGCCGCCGAGGTGGCCGAGCGGGTGGCGGAGGCCGAGCGCGAGGCGGACGCCCGGCTCGTCGCGGCGCGGGACGAGTGCGCGGCGCTGCTCAGGGAGGCCCGCGAGGAGGCGGACGAGGTCGAGCGGTTGGCCTGTACGCAGTCCGGGCTGCTGGTCGCGGTCGCGGCGGGCGAGGCGCGCCGGCGGATCGCCGAGGTGAAGTGGTGCACCGACGAGCTGGTCGGGTTGCGGCAGGCCGTGCTGACCGAGCTGGCCGCCGCGCGCTCCGCGTTGGACGCGGCGCTCGACCGGGTGCCGGCGATCCCGGTGCAGGCCGACGGCCAGGGCGGTCGGCAGGCCGAGGGTCTGCGGGTCGACGCATGACCCCGGTCCACTCCCCGGAGCCGTGCCGGTGACCGGCGGCGCGGTCGCGTTCGTGCTGGGGCTCTGCGCCCTGTCGTTCGCGCTCGGCTGCGTGGTCACCGCCTACATGCTCCGCCGCCCGGAACCCGTGTGGGAGGACGTCGAGGACGCCGACCGGCTGGAGCTCACCTCCGGCGCGGGCCGCGCCGACGCGCCGGGCAAGGCCGCGCTGGAACTCGTGCCCGACCCGTCGCCCGAGCAGGACCACGTGGTCGAGCTGCGCGCCCGCACCCTGATGGCGAGGCTCGCCGAGCACGAGGCCGCGGCGAGGCTCGCCGAGCAGGGCGCGGACGAGGAGTGCCGGGTGGTGTCGTTGCCGGTGCAACCCGACCCCGAGCACTCCTCGCCCACCCGCTTGCCGAAGCAGTCCGAGCCGGTGGCCACCGAGCAGCCCAAACCGGCCGGTTGAGAGCTCTAGCGCCGGCGGAACCGGCGCAGTGCCTCCTGCGCCTTGGCGCGGTTGCGCGGGTCGCGGGCGGCGGTGCGGACCTGGTCGGTGACCCGGCGGCCCTGGGGGCTCCGGAGGAATGCGGCGATCTTGCCGAAGAACGAGGCCATGGACATCTCCTTCCCGCCCCGTCCAACGCGCAAACCCGAAGCAGGGTTCCTAAACGGGCGAAACGGTCACGCCGACCGCGCCGGGGCCGAGGTGCGCCCCGAGGGCCGAGCTGACCTGGGTGATCATGAACCGGCGGACCGACGGCACCTTGCGGCGCAACTGCTCCAGCACGCCCGCCGCCTTCTCCGGCGCGTCGAAGTGCTCGACCGCGAGGTCCACCGCGCCACCGCCCGCCCGCCGCACGGACAGGTCGACCAGCTTGCGCATCGCGCGGTCCGCGCCCAGCACCTTCTCGACCGCGGTGATCCGGCCGTCCACCATGCTCAGCAGGGGTTTCATCGACAGCGCCGAGCCCAGCAGGGCCGCCGCCGAGCTGATCCGACCGCCGCGCCGCAGGAACTCCAGCGTGTCCACGTAGATCAGCTCCGTGCTGCGGTCGTACGCGTGCCGCGCCGCCGTCAGCACCCGTTGCGCGTCGCCGCCCGCGCCGGCCACGGTCGCCGCCGCCACGACCGCGTACCCGAGCGACATGCCGCACGTCTTGGTGTCCACCACGTGCACCGGCACCCGCACCTGGCGCGCCGCCTCGGAGGCCGCCTCGACCGTGCGGGACAGCTCGTTCGACACGTGCAGCGACACCACCGCCTCGACGCCCGCGGTCGCCAACTCCTGGTAGGCCCAGAAGAACGCGCCCGGGTCCGGTGGCACGGTGACCACCTCGACGTCGTCCCGCAGCGCGTCGACCAGCTTCGGGACGGGCACCCTGGCCTCGTCGTCCACGTAGTCGCCGATGCGCACCTGGATCTGGGCGACGGTGACGCCCAGTTTCTCGGTGAGCTGCGCGGGGAGGCAGGCGGTGGAATCGGTGACTACCGCTACTCGCCTATGCATGCCCTGCAACCTAGCGCGATGTCGTAATCGAAACGCAACCGTTCGGAGATCTTGCTGTTCACAGTGATCGCCGGGTGAGCATCGTCACGCGCCACGCCGCACTGATGACGTTTGCCCTGCTGCTACTGGTGGGTAACATAGGCGTGGCTAACACCACCATGCCAACGCGTCCACCGCGTGGCAGGGTCCTACAACACACTGGAACACCCGGCGACCGGTCGAAGCCAACCGCGCCGCCCGCACTCGCCGCCCGTCCGCAGGAGGTCGAAGAGGACCCATGAACATTGTCGTCCTGGTCAAGCAGGTGCCAGACACCTGGTCCGAGCGCAAGCTCTCCGACGCCGACCACACCCTCGACCGCGACTCCGCGGACGCCGTGCTCGACGAGATCAACGAGCGCGCAGTCGAAGAGGCGCTGCTGCTCCAGGAGGCGCACGGCGGCGAGGTGACCGTCCTCGCCATGGGTCCGGACCGCGCCACCGACGCGATCCGCAAGGCGCTCTCCATGGGCGCCGACAAGGCGATCCACGTCTCCGACGCGGCGCTGCACGGCTCCGACGTGCTCACCACCGCGAAGGTGCTGGCGAAGGCCATCGGCACCGTCGACGGCTTCGACCTGGTGATCGCGGGCAACGAGGCCACCGACGGCCGCGCCGGCGCGATCCCGGCGATCCTGGCCGAGCTGCTGGGTCTCCCGCAGGTCACCCAGGTCCGCAAGGTCACCGTCGAGGGCACGACCGTCAAGGCCGAGCGCGAGACCGACGAGGGCGTCGCGCACCTGGAGGCGACGCTGCCCGCCGTGGTGAGCGTGACGGAGAAGATCAACGAGCCGCGCTACCCCTCGTTCAAGGGGATCATGGCCGCGAAGAAGAAGCCCGTGACGACGCTGACGATCGGCGACCTCGGGCTGGACGCGGGCGAGGTCGGCCTCGGCGGCGCGTGGTCGCAGGTGCTGGAGGCGGCCCCGAAGCCGCCGCGCTCGGCCGGTCAGCGCGTCGAGGACGAGGGCGACGGCGGCGCGAAGATCGCCGAGTACCTCGTCGGCCAGAAGCTCATCTGAGACGGGGAGAGGGAAACATGTCCGAAGTCCTGGTCCTCGTCGATCACGTCGACGGCGAGGTCAAGAAGGTCACGTTCGAACTGCTGTCGGCCGCGCGCCGGCTCGGCGAGCCCGCCGCGGTCGTCGTCGGCTCGCCCGGCACCGCGGGCAAGGTCCGCGAGGCGCTCGGCCGTTACGGCGCGACCAAGGTCTACGCCGTCGAGTCCGACGACGCGGCCACCTACCTGGTGACGCCCAAGGTGGACGCGCTCGCGGCCGTCGCCGGCACCGCCTCGCCCGCCGCCGTGCTGGTCTCGGCGACGTTGGAGGGCAAGGAGGTCGCGGGCCGGCTGGCCGTGCGGCTCGGCTCGGGTCTGCTCTACGACCTGGTCGACCTGGACGCCGACGGCACCGGCACGCAGTCGATCTTCGGCGGCGCGTACGTGGTCAAGGCCAAGGTCAGCAGCGGCACCCCGGTGATCGCGGTGCGCCCCGGCGGCATCGACGCCGAGGAGTCACCGGCGGACGCGGTCGAGGAGACCGTGGAACTGCCCGCCACCGACGCGGCCAAGGCCACCCGGGTCACCGGCCGCGAGCCGATCGTGGGCGGCGACCGCCCCGAGCTGACCGAGGCGTCGGTCGTCGTGTCCGGTGGACGCGGCGTCGGCAGCGCGGAGAAGTTCGACGTGGTCGAGAAGCTGGCGGACAGCCTCGGCGCGGCCGTCGGCGCCTCTCGCGCGGCGGTCGACTCCGGCTACTACCCGCACCAGTTCCAGGTCGGCCAGACGGGCAAGACCGTCGCGCCGCAGCTCTACATCGCGCTGGGCATCTCGGGCGCGATCCAGCACCGCGCCGGCATGCAGACGTCGAAGACGATCATCGCCGTCAACAAGGACGCGGAGGCCCCGATCTTCGAGATCGCGGACTTCGGCGTCGTGGGCGACCTGTTCGCCGTCGCACCGCAGCTGACCGACGAGGTCGGCAAGCGCAAGGGCTGAGCACGCACGTCGCGCGGAGGCCGCTTCCCCTTGGGGGAGGCGGCCTCCGTCGTCGTCGGGGCCGGTGATCGCGCTACCAGTCGCGCGGTGGTCGCGCCACCCGGTGACGACGGCGGCCCGCCGGGCCCGCACGGCCGCGCCCGGCGGGTAAGCACTGGTCGGACCACCGCCCCGAGCACCGGCCGGTCCGGTCGGACGCACCCGCCGGCCTCCGTCGAACCCACCTCCGGGTGATCCGGTCGATCTTGGCCCGAACAGGGCGAACCGGCGCTTAACCGACCAGCCATTGACGTGTCATCGGAATAACCCTCTCCGCGTTTCCAAGCGGTCGGTACACCAGACGCATGACGCAGCCGCAACTGCTTGTCAGCACCGGGGACGACACGGCCGACGCGCCGCGGTACTCCCTCCTCGTCGCCCGCGACAGCGCCGAGGTGGTCGCCGCGCAGAGACTCCGGCACCAGGTGTTCGCGCAGGAGATGGGCGCGACGCTGCACAGCGCCGTCGCCGGTCACGACGTCGACGCGTTCGACGAGTTCTGCGACCACCTCGTCGTGCGCGACGACAACACCGGCGAGATCGTCGGCACCTACCGGATGCTCCCGCCCGAGCGGGCGGCGCAGGCCGGGCGGCTGTACTCCGACACCGAGTTCGACCTGGGCAACCTGGCCGCGCTGCGGCCGAGCGTGGTCGAGACCGGTCGGTCCTGCGTGCACCCCGACCACCGCAACGGCGCGGTCGTGAGCCTCGTGTGGGCGGGCATCGCGCGCTACATGCTGCTGTCCGGCCACTCCTGGCTGGTCGGCTGCGCCTCGGTGCCCCTGCACGACGGCGGCTCCTACGCGGCCGGCGTGTGGGACCAGGTGCGCGCCAAGCACTACGCGCCCGAGGAGTACCGGGTGCACCCGCACACGCCGTGGGACGTCGACGGCGTCGAGCGGCCCGCGAAGACGGTGATCCCGCCGCTGCTCAAGGGCTACCTGCGGCTGGGCGCGTGGGTCTGCGGCCGACCCGCCCTGGACACCGACTTCGGCGTCGCGGACCTGTTCATCCTGCTCGGCATGGACCGGGTGGACCAGCGCTACCTGAAGTTCTTCCTCGGGGAGACATCGTGAGCCACGCCTGGATGCCGTCCTCGCCGTGCGGCGACGGCTGTGTCGACCACACCTCGGCGACCGTGGGCCGGACCCGGGCCGTGCTGCGCGCCCTCGCCGCCGCGACCGTGATGCTCGGCGGCGTGCTGCTGCTCCTGGGCGTCCTGGTGACCCGCGGCCGGGCTCGCCGCGACCTGCTGAAGTCGTGGTTCCGGTTGCTGCTGCGGGCGTTCGGCGTCCGGCTCAAGGTCGTCGGCGCGCCGCTGTTCCAGGCCACGCCCGGTCGTGGCGTGCTCGTGGTGAGCAACCACGTGTCGTGGCTGGACGAACTCGCGATCGACGCCGTGCAGCCGATCCGGCTGGTCGCCAAGAGCGAGATCCGGAGTTGGCCGGTGCTGGGCGCGCTGATCACCGGCGCCCGCACGGTCTACCTCGACCGCGAGCGGCTGTCGCTGCTGCCCGGCACGGTGGCCGAGCTGGCCTCCGCGCTGCGGGACGGCGCGGCGGTCGGCATCCACGCCGAGGGCACCACGTGGTGCGGGCTCGCGTCGGGCCGCTACCGGCCGGCGCTCTTCCAGGCCGCGCTCGACGCCGGTGTGCCGGTGCGCCCGGTCGTGCTGCGGTACCGGCAGGACGACGGCGCGACCACGCGGCCCGCGTTCATCGGCTCCGACACCCTGGTCGCCTCGATGCGCCGGGTGCTGTCGCTGCGCCGGCTGGTGATCGAGGTGCACGTGCTCGACGAGGTCGCCCCGGGTCGCGCGGACAACCGCCGGGACCTCGCCGCACTCGTCCAGAACGATTCAGAACGCGCCCTCTACGGCGACGTTTCCGTTCCCTCCCAACGGGTTCACGCCGGAGTTGACCTCCAGCGCGCTGGAGGTTGAACCATTACCGGGTGACCACGACCTCGGAAAGCCGCAAGAGCTCGCTGTGGGACGCCGAAACCCGGGGTCCCACGGCGGGCATCGTCCTCCTCGTCACCCTGCTCGCGTTCGAGAACATGGGCGTGAGCACCGCGATGCCGCGGCTGGTGGCGGAGCTCGACGGCGGCGACCTCTACGCCTGGCCGTTCCTGGCGTTCCTGGCCGCGAGCGTCGTCGCGACCGTGCTGTCCGGCCGGTTCAGCGACCTGCGCGGGCCGCGGCCGTCGCTGCTGTTCGGGCCGGGGCTGTTCCTGGTCGGGCTGCTGGTCGCGGGCGCCGCGCAGAACATGGGCGTGCTGCTGCTCGGCCGGGTGCTCCAGGGCTTCGGCGGCGGCGCGCAGATCGTGGCGGTGTACGTGCTGATCGGGCTGGTCTACGCCGAGCGCGACCGGCCCAAGGTGTTCGGGCTGCTTTCCACGGCGTGGGTGGTGCCCTCGCTGGTCGGTCCGGCGCTGTCCGGGTGGCTGACCGAGACGCTGAGCTGGCGCTGGGTGTTCCTCGGGCTCGCGCCGCTGGTGCTGCTGGGCGTGCTGCTGCTGGTGCCCGTGCTGCGGCACCTGCCCGCGCACACGCCCGCCGAGACCACCCGGCGCGGTCTGCCCGCGAGCGCGCTGGGCGCGGGTGCCGGCGTGGTCGCGCTGAGCTGGGCCGCGCAGCACCCGTCGGGCTGGAACCTGGTGGTCGGCGTGGCGGGTCTGGTCGTGCTGGCGCCGTCGCTGCGGGTGCTGCTGCCCGCCGGGACGCTGACCGCCCGCGCCGGCCTGCCGACGACGATCCTGCTGCGCGCCCTGCTGGCCGGCTCGTTCTTCGCCACCGAGGCGTTCATCCCGCTGACCCTCACCTCGGTGCACGGCTACTCGGCCATCGCCGCGGGCATCCCGCTGACCGTGACCGCGCTCGGCTGGTCCGGCGCGTCGGTGTGGCAGGGCAGGCACCCGGAGATCCCGCGCGAGCGGCTGATCCGGATCGGCTTCTCGCTCAGCGCGGTGGGCATCGGCGGCGTGACGCTCGTCGCACCGTCCTGGGGACCGGCGTGGGCCACCGCGCTGCTCTGGTCGGTCGCGGGGCTCGGCATGGGTCTCGCGATGTCCAGCCTGAGCGTGCTGACGCTGGGCGCGTCGACCGACGCCGACCGCGGGTTCAACTCCTCCGCGTTGCAGATCAGCGACATGCTCGGCTCGGCGCTGCTGATCGGGCTGGGCGGCGTGATGGTCGCCTCGCTCGCGTCGGCCGAGGCGCCGACCGCGGCGATCGTCCCGTTCGACCTGCTGATGGCGGCGGTCTCGGTCCTTGGTGCGGTGCTCACGGTGAGGCTCCGCCGGGCTACCCTGGAGGACTGATGGCCTACTTCGACCACGCCGCCACGACCCCGATGCTGCCCGCGGCGATCGCGGCGATGACGAGGGCGTTGTCCACCACGGGCAACGCCTCGTCGCTGCACACGTCGGGCCGCCGGGCGCGCCGGCTGGTCGAGGAGGCGCGCGAGGACATCGCCGACGCCCTGGGCGCCCGGCCGTCCGAGGTGATCTTCACCAGCGGCGGCACGGAGAGCGACAACCTCGCGGTCAAGGGCGTGTACTGGGCCCGCCGCGCCGCGGGCAGGCGCCGGGTGGTGGCCTCCTCGGTCGAGCACCACGCGGTGCTGGACGCGGTGCAGTGGCTGGAGGAGCACGAGGGCGCCGAGGTCACCTGGCTGGCGCCGGACGAGCTCGGCCGGATCACTCCCGAGGCGCTGCGCGAGGTGCTGGCCGACGACGTGGCGCTGGTGACGGCCATGTGGGCGAACAACGAGGTCGGCACGATCAACCCGGTGCGCGAGCTGGCCGCGGTGAGCGCCGAGGCGGGCGTGCCGTTCCACACCGACGCGGTGCAGGCGGTCGGCGCGGTGCCGGTGCGGTTCGCCGAGTCCGGCGCGAACGCGCTGACGCTGACCGGGCACAAGGTCGGCGGCCCGTACGGGGTCGGCGTGCTGCTGCTCGGCCGCGACGTGCCGACGACGCCGCTGCTGCACGGCGGTGGCCAGGAGCGCGACGTGCGGTCCGGGACGCTGGACGTGCCGGCGATCGCGGCGCTCGCGGTGGCCGTGCGGCACGCCGTCGAGAACCAGGCCGCGGCCGCGGTCGAGCTGGCCGCGCTGCGCGACGAGCTGGTCGACGCGGTGCGCGCGGCGGCGCCGGACGTGGTGGTGAACGGCGACCCGGTCGACCGGTTGCCCGGCAACGCGCACCTGACCTTCCCCGGCTGCGAGGGCGACAGCCTGCTGATGCTGCTGGACGCCAAGGGCGTCGAGTGCTCGACCGGCTCGGCCTGCACGGCCGGTGTCGCGCAGCCGTCGCACGTGCTGCTGGCGATGGGCGTCGACCCGGTCCTGGCGCGCGGGTCGCTGAGGTTTTCGCTGGGTCACACGTCGACGCGCGACGAGGTCCGCGCGCTGGCGGAGGTGATCGGCCCGGTGGTGGAACGCGCTCGGACGGCAGGCATCGCCGGTCTGAAGCGGCAGAAGGCGGAGGTGTAGCGGACATGCGGGTGCTGGCGGCGATGAGCGGCGGGGTGGACTCCGCCGTGGCGGCGGCGCGGGCGGTGGCGGCGGGTCACGACGTGACCGGCGTGCACCTGGCGCTGTCGGCCAAGCCGGGCACGCTGCGCACCGGCGCGCGGGGCTGCTGCACGCTCGAGGACGCGCACGACGCCCGCCGGGCCGCCGACGTGCTCGGCATCCCGTTCTACGTGTGGGACTTCGCGGAGCGGTTCACCGAGGACGTGGTGGACGACTTCGTCGCCGAGTACGCGGCCGGTCGCACGCCCAACCCGTGCCTGCGGTGCAACGAGCGGATCAAGTTCGAGGCGTTGCTGGACAAGGCGATCGGCCTCGGCTTCGACGCGGTGTGCACCGGCCACTACGCCCGGTTGTCCACTGTGGACGGACGGGTCGAGCTGCGCCGGTCAGCCGACGACGGCAAGGACCAGTCCTACGTGCTGGCGTCGCTGACCGCGGCGCAGTTGGCGCACGCGATGTTCCCGCTCGGCGACTCGACCAAGGCCGCGGTGCGCGCGGAGGCCGCCGAACGCGGGCTCCAGGTGGCCGAGAAGCCGGACAGCCACGACATCTGCTTCATCCCCGACGGCGACACCCGCGGCTTCCTGACCCGGAGGCTGGGAGAGCAGCCCGGCCTGCTGGTGGACGACGAGACCGGCGCGGTGCTCGGGCGGCACGTCGGCGTGCACGAGTTCACCGTGGGCCAGCGCAAGGGCCTGGGCATCGACGCGCCCGCCTCCGACGGCCGGCCGCGCTACGTGCTGTCGCTGGAGCCGGTGAGCGGCACGGTCCGGGTCGGCGCGGCGGAGCGGCTCGAGGTCACCGAGATCGTGGCGACCCGGCCGGTCACCCGGGTGCCGTTCGCCGGTCCGGTCGAGTGCGTGGCGCAGGTGCGCGCACACGGCGGCACGGCGCCGGCCGTGGCAGAGTTGGTGGGCGACGAGTTGGTCGTGCACCTGCGCGAGCCGCTGCGGGGGGTGGCTCCCGGCCAGGCCGTCGCGGTCTACCGGGAGGACGCGGCGGGTGACCTCGTGCTCGCGAGTGCGACGATCAGCACCACCGGGTGAAACGGCCGAGTGCCGTTACGCGATGATCGGTGTAAGCCGAACCACACTCCAGGAGGCCTGCCTGTGGATCTCGCGGACGCGACGCGCCGGGTGTCGACGCTGAACAGCAAGTTGAACCACCCGTCGACACAGGTGTTGGACGCCGGGCAGCACGGCAGGCTCAAGGAGGAGGTCCAGGCGCTGTACTGGGCGGTGCGGGAGCGGGTGGGCGGTGCCGACTGGCGCGGCCTGCACTCCAGGGTCGCCGACCTGATCAAGCGCGTCGACCTGCTCGACCCGAGCCGCGACCAGGACGTCTTCGTGCCGCACCAGGTCCGCGAGCCGCGTCCGGCACCCGACCGCTGCTGGTAGTCAGCGCAGGACGGCGTTGAGGGCCACCGCGCCCGCGACCAGCGCCAGGTAGCCGCCGGAGGCCACCCGCACCGCGCGGGTGCGCCGACGTTCGTCCCAGGACGTGAAGCCGAGCGCCCAGGCGAACAGGGGCAGCAGGAGCACGCCGTGCATCGCCACGCCGTGCGAGAGCTTCCACGAGCCGCCGCGCTCGGCCACCATCAGTCCGCCCGACGCCATGGCGAGCAGGAACGTGGCCGTGCCGACCCGCACGGCCCACGTCATCGACGGCGTCAGGTGCTCGGCCCGGAACGCCGCGACGGCCAGCGCCACCACGCACACCACGATCGTGATGCCCCCGACCGTGAGCAGCCGCGTGACCACCGTGTCGAACGTCGTGGCCTCGTTGAAGTGCGACGGCACCCCGCGCCACGCCTGGAGCGTGATCAGGCCGACCTCCAGCACCGACACGGCGGTGAACAGCCGGGTGAACGCCGGTCGGGCGCGCAGCAGCCCCGCCACCCACGCGTAGGTCGCCAGGGTCAGGCCGAAGGACAGCCCGAAGGTGATCGGCTTGCGCCAGGACACCGGCCCCTCCCAGGGACCGCCGTCCACCAGGAAGACCACGACGTGGAACAGGCCGGACGCGAGCAGCAGCGCCGACACCCGGTACGCGAGAGCCATGCGGCACAGCGTGCCGGTGGAGCGCCCGTCACCACGTCGGGCGACGGGCGGCTCACCGGCGTACGCCGCCGGACGTAGAGCGGCTCAGCGCGGCACGCACAGCGCGGTGGCGGCGAACTCGGCCCACCGGTCCTCGTGGGTGGCGGGCACCGACACCCAGTCGCGCATCGGCCGGCCCTTGCCGGAGGGGTCGAACAGGTGGGCGCCGTCGAGTTCCAGCGCCTCTCGGTGCGCGCGGGTGCCCTCGCCGAGGCGGCACGCGAGCGCGTCCTGGTGCAGGCAGGCGAACGCCTTGCCGCCCACGTCCTTCAGCGCGGGTTTGCCGAACAGGCTCGAGGCCTGCACGCCCGCCGACCCGAGCCGGCTCGCCAGCTCGTCCAGTGTGTCCACGGTCACCAGCCTAGGGCGTCCAGTCCGTGTTGGCCCCGCACAGCACGACACCGGCCAGGGTCGCCTCGACGCGGCCGTGCAGCCAGGCGGCGAACGGCACCGCGGCGGCGGGTTCGACGGCCAGCCGGAACTCCTCCCACAGCCGGTCCCGGGCGGCCAGCAGCTCGGCGTCGGACACCAGCACCGACTCGACGGCGCCGTCGAGGATCGCGAACGGGGTGTCGCCGACGCGGGTCGCGCCGAGCGCGGACGCGGCCACCGAGTCGACCGGCGAGTCCACCGGGTGCCCGGCCGCGAGGGCGTGGTGCAGCGCGCAGCAGTGCTCCGGCTCGACGGCCACCACCCGGCGTCCGCCCGCGCCCAGCACGGTGCCCGCGACGAGCCCGCCACCGCCGACCGCGACCACGACCGCGTCGACCTCGGGCACGTCCTGGACCAGCTCCAGCGCGACCGTGCCCTGGCCCGCGATCACCCGGAGGTCGTCGTAGGCCTCGACGTAGGTGCCGGGTGCCTCCCGGGCGGTCCGCGCCGCGTCGGCGTAGGTGGCCCCGTGCCGGATCAGCTTGGCGCCCGCCTCCTCGATCCGGCGGACCTTGCCCTCGGGCGCGGTCACCGGCACGTACACCGTCGCCGGCACGCCCAGCAGCGCGGCGGCCTTCGCGACGCCGAGGCCGTGGTTGCCCCCGGACGCGGTGACCACCCGGTCGGGCAGTTCCTCGGCCAGCAGTCGGTTCAGCGCGCCGCGCAGCTTGAACGAGCCGGTGAGCTGGAGGTGCTCGAGCTTGAGCACCAGCGGCCTGCCGTCCACCTCGACCTTCCAGGCGGGGGTGCGGCGGGCGTGCGGTCGGATGCGCTCGGCGGCGGCCTCGGGTGTCATGGGTCCATCATCCGACGATCCCGCGCCACACCCACATCACCAGCGTCACGGCGCCGACCACGAAGCACAGCAGTGCCACCACCAGGCCTAACAGCACCAGCGCGTTGACCCACCAGGACGAGTCGCGGTCGTCGGCCGTCGCGAGCCGGGCGCGCAGGTCCTCCGACACCGCCGACTGGAGCGCGGCGAGCCTGATCCGGGCGGTTTCGGTGGTGTCGCCCCCGCTGACCCAGTTCATCGCGGCGAGCCGGGACTCGGGCGTGCGGTACCCGCGTTCGAACGCGGCCACCTCGGCGTCGTCCCGCCGTTCGGCCAGGTAGCTCCACCGGCCGGCCTGCACCGGGTCGCCCAGCACCCGGTAGACCGCGGCCAGCCGCTCCCGCAGGTCGAGTCGGTCGGGGAAGCTCGTGACCAGTCCCACGAGTCGTTGTCGCGCGCGCAGCACGCTCGCCAGATCGCCGCGTTCGACTTCTTCGGCGGCCTTGCGAAGCGTCAGCTCGACAGGCATGGGCCACATCGTCCCAGTGGGCGCAACCTCGGTGGTCGGCCGCCCGTGCGGTTTACCCGTTGTTCTCCCGTTCGCGCAGGTCGGAGCACGAGGCCGGGTCACCGGGAATCGACCGGACGACGCATCGGGGTAGGAATGGGCAGTACTGCGTCCACCGGCGTCCGCCGGACCTTCTCCGCATTTCTCGGGGAATAGCGGATCGTGCGTTCCGGAACCGGGAACGACCCGTTCGCGCACTTGTGGGAATCGTGAACCTGGGTAATTTCTTGGGTCGTGGTGGACGCCGCCGATCCCTTCCGCGGACCGGCCGGTCCCACCGCACCGCAGGCCGTCGGTCCGCGCCGGTCGGCCCGAGAGGGGAACGAGCATGCACACGCCGACCCGCGGCGGGAGAAACCTGACCGAGCAGCGCGGCGAACTGGTGCGCAAGTCCTACCTCGGGCCGGACGCGGAGGTGCGGCTGGCCACCGAGTGGACGGCGCTGGTGGGGTTGCGCGGGCGGTTCCCGGCGCCGCTGCCCGCGATGGGCACCGACCGGGGGCTGCTGATGAGGTTCGTGCCCGGGGTGCCGGGGCACGTGGCGGTGGAGGCCGGGTTGGCGGATCGCGTGCTGGCGCTGTGCGGCCGGCTGCGGCTGGAGTTGGACTCGGTGGAGGTCGCGGGCCTGAGCGGCAGCGGCGTGGTCGTGCACGGCGATTTCGGGCCGCAGAACCTGCTGGTCACGCCCACCGCCGAGGACGTGGTGGCGGTGGTCGACTGGGAGTGGTGCAGGCTCGGTGACCCGGTGGAGGACCTCGCGTGGGCGGAGTGGACCGTGCGGGTGCACCACCCGGCGGCGGTGTGCGCGGTGGAGGCGATGTACGCCGCGTACGGCGCGCGGCCGGCGTGGTCGGCGCGGTGGGACGCGATGATGGCCGCGTGCCTGCGGTGCCGGGATTTCTGCGAGCGCGGCGGGAACGCGGCGGGTGTCGCGTCGTGGGACGAGCGGATCGCGCGCACCGCGACGTTCCGGGACCGCTAGGCGGGCGGTGATTTCAGCGTCCGGCTGCGGCCGCGGAACTCGGCGACCACTTCGTCGCCGCGGCGCACCGTGATGTCGTAGATCCCGCTGCGCCCGCGCCGGTGCCGTTCGACGGCGTCGGCGGTGAGTTCGTCGCCTTCGCGGACGGGGGCCAGGAAGTCGATTTCCGCCTGGGCCGCGACGGTCGGTTCGCCTTTCCGGTTGCAGGCGCACGCGAAAGCGGTGTCGGCGAGCAGGAACACGTACCCGCCGTGCCCGATTCCGTGTCCGTTCACCATCTTGTCGGTGACGGTCATGGTGAGCGTGGCCCGACCGGGCGAGAGGTGCCGGGCCCGGATGCCGAGCGCGGCGGAGGCGGCGTCGTTGGCGAGCATGTCGACGGGGTCCATGTCCGGGCACTCTAGGGTTCGGCCCGTGGACTTGGCGGCGGTCGGTCGCGCGGTGGGCTTGTTCGCCGCGACGAACGTGGACGACGTGGTGCTCCTGGCCCTGTTCTTCGCCCGCGGCGTGCGGCCGTGGAAGGTGGTGCTGGGCCAGTACCTGGGTTTCGGTGCGATCCTGGCGATCGCCGTCGCGACCGCCCTGAGCGCGTCGTTCCTGCCGCCGGCCGTGCTCCCGTGGCTCGGCGTCGTGCCGCTGGCCCTGGGCCTGCGCGCGGCGTGGCAGGCGTGGCGCACGTCGTCCGACCCCGACACCGCCCCGACCGCGGTGGGCGTCTGGTCGGTGGCGGCGGTGACGTTGGCGAACGGCGGCGACAACATCGGCGTGTACGTCCCGGTGTTCGCCACCACGGGGATCACCGGCTACGCGGTGGTCTTCCTACTGCTGGTGGCGGTGTGGTGCGCCCTCGGCCACTTCGTCGCCACCCGCCCCGCGGCCACCCACCTCCTGACCCGCTGGGGCCACGTGCTCCTGCCCGCGGTGCTGATCCTGATCGGCGTGCTGATCCTGACGTCGGGCTGACCCGGTCCCGACCCGGGGTTCGCGCTGCGGACAGGGGAACCCCGGACGACCCGACGACGGCCCAGCGGGGCCCGCCGTCGGAGTTGGTGCAGGTCGGCCGGTGAAGCCTTTGAAGATGTCGGTGTTCTCCCACCGCGTCTGACCGGGCCAGCGGCGAAACGGGCGTTCGTGCCCCTGACCAGCGCAGACCCACCCGGTCGCGTTCCGTTGCATTCCAACATTCCACAACGTCCCACGGCCCAGAGACGGCCTGGGAGTCCACTCCCGACACACGGGCGTCACCCCACAGCGAGCCGCTTGGGGTGGCGCCCATCGGCGTTCCAGCGCGATCCCTCGAAGCCGCGGAACCCACCCGTTGGCAAGGCGGCGAAGCCGTCGCGGCAGCCGATCGCCCAGACCAACCGGGAAGCCCGCTGACCGCGCGATCGTCCCTCCCCAAGCCACTGGGAGCTGCCTCCGGCTTGGGCCTGGTGCTGCGCGCCGCCGGCCAACCGCCCGCGCCGACTCCGCGCGCGGTCGCCGGGCGGAGCGAAGCGGGAGCCCGGCGTGCCGCGATGCGGGGAGTCGGCGCAACGCGAGTACCACCCAACCGCGCGCCGCCGCCGGCGGCGCGCCTTGATCTGATAGAGCCAAATTCGGCAAGACGAGCGAAGAACCCGCCATCCTGTATGGCGTGTGACCATACGATGTGGGTGTTTCGTGCCTGGGAGCGTGGTCCGGTGTGTGTCCGCGTAAACTAAATGATTGCCTATCGATCTGCGTGTCTTGGTCTTCGGCTGAGGCATCGGACATCAACCGTCAGATTGTTGCCGAAGATCTAGATACGAACCCCATAGCGGCATGTACCTGTCGAGCCACTGCATAGAACTGGTACGGCGGCACGCCACGGCCTTCAGGGTCCAGCGCCACTGGCAGCCGATCCGTATACTCAGGTGGTGACCGTACGCCTGCCGTCTCGCTACGAGGACCTTGACCCTGCGTTCCGGGGACGGCTACGTCCCAACCGCCCCCTTGTGGAATTGGTGCAGAAGGCCGCTCGCGCCATGGCAATATCGGGCGGAATTCGCTTTCTTCCAATTTACGGTAGAAGTGGTTCAGGGAAGAGTTCTGCGGCCCGTGAACTAGGTCCGCACCTGCCCGAGGCTAAAGTTGTCGAGCTTTCCCGTGCGGCCATCGGTTCTCAGGCGGCACTACTCGAAGAGATCCGGAGTGTGTTCGGACGCCGTGACCAACCTAATCTCGTTATCGCGGTTGTGGATCAATACGAAGAGCAGGTGGCGGAGTCCTCATCGGTGCCATCCCAGTTCGTAGAACGGCTGAGCCTCCTCGATCGAGGCGAACTGCGGCAGATGCCGGTCCTCTTTGTTTGGCTCACTACTAGCCAGAGTTTTCAGCGCGAGCTGGCGTCGGCGACCAGTCGAAATGAGCGCATTCTTCTAAGCAGTGACTTCGAACTTGTAGGGCCAGAGCAGTCAGACTGGGCAGAGATCGTTGAGGAAACTTTTGCTTTCCATAATCAGGAGCAGCCGCTCGCCGACTTCGAGGTCCTACGTGAGAATATTGAGAAGGTTGCGGACACTGCTCCCACTCTTGGTGCAACGATTGAGGGCGTAGGAGAAATGCTGGCGGGTCAAGTGTCAGGGCTACAAGACCTGTCGCAGTATCATGTCGTAATGTTGTGGCCAGTCGCGGATGGACTGCGGATTACTCGGGTCTCTGGATTCACTAATGCTCGTGACGGCTATAAATTGGATTGGAATGCCTTCTATCGGGAGCTTAATGAGGAAGACAAGCGAACTCTCCCGCTGTCGGAGTTGAACAGGGCCAGGCTGTATTTCGATGTCAGGCTTGTGCCAATCGCGGCGGCCGACCTTCATCCACTATGCAGGAGGTTGGAAGATCCGGACTTCGTTCCTAGTCAGTCTTATCTTGACCGGTTTCGTAATTCGCATTTCTTCTCCATCGTAAATGAGACTTGGAATCCAGCGGTTTATTCACCTCTGCGTGAGCGCGAGTCCAATCGTGCGACGCGAGCCCGAGATTGGTACGAGGATGGGATAACTGAGAGTCCAACTCTTTTGGGTCGTAGGATTGCCAAGTGCCTAACTGCTCTCGGCTTGCAAGCCGATTATGAGCGTACTATCAAATCGAGCCACTCCACCGTTCGTGCCGACGTGGTGGTCGACCGTAGGGACAGCAAGCAGCTTACCTGTATCGTTGAACTAAAGGCATTTTCAACTGAGAATACCCGCCCGTCCTCTATTAAAGATGCAATTAGGACTACGCTCAAGCGTCATGCACAGTTGGCGGGTTTTATAAGTCGGCAGTAAGTTTCTTTTGGAAACCTAGCTTATCATAGTGTTGCTTGTTCGGCTTTATATCTGCGAAGAATGCAGCTTTCGATGTCGTGGTAGGCGCTGTTCGATGGTGCCTTGTTTTGGTTATTCTTAGATGGGAAGCCATGCCTGGAGTCTCATGCTTGTAACCAGGCACGCCGCCCCGTCTTTCAAGCTGGTAAGTTTGGCTACTTTGTTTGCGTATCCGATCGCGATAACTTTTGCCGCCCGACTGGCCCGGATATCGGTGCCTGAGTCACCGACCAAGAGTGCGCGCGACGCAGACGTTGACAGGTGGTCCAATGCTTGGTTTATGAACTGTGGGGACGGTTTAAGCTGGTCGATTTGCGGGCCGTTTCTAGCCGACACGTAGTCGGTAATTGAGTGGAGGTCGTGCCTCCTAAGGTAGGCGGTCACTGCGGCGGTAGAGTTGTTGCTGACGATGGCGAGGGGTCGGCCACGGTCGTGCCACGCTCGCATCAGGTCGTGCGCGCCGGCCGTCGGCTCGGCGCTGTGGACGGCTTTAATTTCGTAGGCGCTTAGGACTGCTTCGACCTCGCGCGCCTCGGTGTCGCCCAAGGTCGCTGCGTACCTGAGCACTTCGAATGGGTCTTCCGTATCCGCCAGTTCGCGGGGTGGCTCAAGTCCGTCTCGTACTAGAACGTCCCGAAGTTGGGCTGCGACATAGTGTGCTGAAATTCCTGCGAAGACGGAACAGATCGGGCCGTCGAAGTCCAGGAGGAGGGCATGGGCCTGTGACAAAAGACGCCGCAGTGTTTCGACGTCGTCCACAGGGACGGCATTCGAGGTCACCGGTCGAAGTCCTCCGCGATAGTATTCCACAGGCTGTCGAACCAGGTTCGGGCCTGTTCTACGTATTGGCTGCCGGTGCTGGTGTCGTCGTCGTTGGCGCTGTGGTGGAAGAGGATTGCGTCCTTGCCCATGAGGTCGTAGATGGCTTGGGGTTTGCCGTCCAGGGAGAGGACGTGTTCCTTCACCGGGTAGAAGCCGAAGAAGGCTTCTTCGTTGTTGATCAGGTAGAGCTTGAACAGCGGGGCTGCCGGGTGGACGCGGACTTCGGCGGTGGCTTCCTTGACCAGGCCCAGGGTGCCCAGTTCGGTGACGTTGTCGATGATGGACAGCGTGTGGCGGCGCATGATTTCGGCTGCGCGGGCTCGGAAGGCTGGGCTGTCGGCCTTGTCCTCGACGGTGGAGGGGACCGACCACGGGACGGTGGGGTCCGGCACCAGGATGCGGACGTGGATCGAGTCCGGGGTCAGGCGGCCGATTCGGATCTTGTCCAAGGGTTCTTGGATGACGCCGTGGAGGGTTTCGCCGGAGAAGCCTGCGAAGTCGATCGTGACGTGGTCGGCGGCGAAGGCTCGTTCGATGTGTGGGCGGAGTCCTACCGGGCGTTCGGTGCGTTCCCTCACGAACACGCCGCTGCCCTGTCGGGAGACGATCAGGCCCTCGTCACGCAGCTCGCGTAGGGCGTTCTGGACCGTCATCGGCGCCACGTCGTACTTCTTGGCCAGTTCGGCGCGGGACGGGAGCTTGTCACCGGCCTTGAAGACCTTGGTCAGGATGGCGGCTCGTAGGGCGTTCGCCACCTGCATGTATGGCGGTCGCGGGTCGTCTGGATCGAGGGCCATCGCTGTCTCGTCTCTCCTGTGCCTGGCTAAAGCGGAGCGTGAAGTGTTGTCAAGCGGATGGCTCCATGGTCGCAGCAGGTGCCCAGCTTGGCTAGCCAGCCTAGGAAGCTAGCTCGGAGGCTGGGTGCCTCGTGGAGCTTGACTTGGCTAGCCATGCTGGCTTACCTTCGATCTGTCTAGCCCAGTTAGGCGGGCTAGCTAGGCGACGGAGGTAAGGCGATGGCGGTTCCGTACGGCACCCGGTTCGACGCTGCGTTCGAGCAGGTCTTTCCGATGGGGGCGCTCATGGTCGGGGAGGTCGCGCCGGACCTGGAGTACCTGAGCGCCGAGGACAAGGGGCGCGGTAAGCAGGCCAAGCAGCGCGTGGACGAGCGCAGCGGCCGGCGGCAGTGGAAGGTCGTGGTGACCGATCCGTCCGCCGAGAAGGAGCGGGACGCGTCGGTGACGGTCGTTCTCCTGGCCGACGTGCAGCCGGTGCCGCCGCAAGCGGTGCAGGTGATGCCCGGGGTTGAGGTGCGGCCCGTGGCGTTCGAGGGGTTGACGGTCGAGCCTCGGGTCATGGGGGATCGGTACAAGTATCAGGGGTTCACGATCCGGGCCACGGGGTTCGCCTCGTCCCAGGCCGGGGCGACCTCGCGGCGGGCCTCGGAGAAGGCTCCGCAGGGCGATTCGAAGGCGGCTTGAGGTGGTGCGGCCGTCTCGTGAGGTGGTCGCCTTGTGGAACACCGCCTACGTGGGGTTGGTGGAGTCGATGTTCGCCGAGTCCACATCGGACGGTTCGGTCGACTTCTCCCGGTTGGCTGCCGGGTATGCCGTGGTGGGGCAAGCTTGGCGGTTACTCGCGGCCGACCTGGCGGTGCCGCTGTGGGCGCGTCACGCCTGTGCGGTCGCTGCCGAGGAGTTCGAGCGTCGGGCGCACGTCGAGTTCTCCCGGGTCGGGGGTGGCGGGCTGTGACCACCCCCAGGCGGAACCTGTGGAAAGCGGCGTCGGAGGTGACGACGTTGATGCAGGCGCACGAGCTGTTGAGTCGGTTGATGCCTGCCCCGGACTCGGAGCCTGGCGTCTTGAGGGCGTTCTACCTGCGCAGTGCGAAGGTCTACCTGCGGGTGGCCGAGGTCGACCGTGGACACCACCACGAGGCGTTGTACTGGGCTGTGCGTGAGCGGGAGAAGGGCGAGGAGATCGGCGATGCGCTGCCGTCCGAGGAGGTCGGCGGGTGAGTGCTTCCCGGTACTCGGTCAAGCTTCGGTATTCGACTTTCACGAAGGCTGCACGGCTCGCCGGCTTCAAGTCGGATTACGTGTTGGCCTACAAGATGGGCTTGAACCGGTCGACGGTGATGCGGGTGCGCAGCGGTGAGTTGCAGCCTGGCGCTGCGTTCATCGGTGGGGCGTTGGCGGCGTTGGCGCCGATGCAGTTCGACGATTTGTTCGAGGTTGTCGAGGTGAAACCGTGATGGGGCCTGTGCCGCAGAGTGGGGTGAGGATTCAGAACCGGATGATCGGTGAGGCGGTGCGTGACGCTCGCCAGTTGTTCGGGTTCAACGGCGACCAACTCGCCGAGATGGTGGGGTGGTCGGCGTCGAAGGTGTCGCGCCTGGAGGCCGGAGTTCGGGGGTGTACGACCGAAGATCTGTCGCACTACCTGGGGATGTCCGGTGCGTCTCCGGCGGTGTTCCGGCGGGTGATGGACGTTCACCGCCAGGTGGGCAGCGACCTGTTGGTGCATCGGCACGCGCCGGCCGCTCCGGACCAGGTGTGGACGCTGGTGCGGTGTGAGGCGGCGGCGTCGTTGGTGGTGGCGTACGAGCCGACCCTGCTGCCAGCCTTGGTGCAGAACGAGAACTACGCGCACTTCGTGTTGGCGTCGTCGGGGGTTGAGGACGCCGGCGAGGTGCGGGCGTTGGTCGACGGGCGGATAAAGCGGCAGCGGGTTCTGTACGGGCCGGGTGCGCCGATGTTCGAGTTCCTCGTTCCGGACGCGGTGTTGCGCACGATGGTCGGCGATCACGGGACGATGGAGGACCAGTTTATGCATCTGGTTCTGTTGTCGCAGAGGGACAACGTGTCCATCCGCGTCATTCCGGCCGGTGTGCGGGGCGCGGCGTGGTTGCGGGGTCAGTTCACGCTGATGGAGCACGAGGCCTATCCGGCTGTGGTCCACCTGGAGTTGGACACGACCAGTGCCCTGGTCGACACCCCCGACGCGGTGAAGGTCTACCGCGATCGGTTGCGCAGGCTTCGTGCTGCGGCCCTTGATGTGCAGGGCTCGCGGGAGTTGCTGCTCGGGTTGGCGCACGAGTACGGCGCGTACGGCACTGACTCCGGCGGCGATTCCGGGTCCGTTTAGCCGGATTCTCGAACGCGTCTTCCTTTTCGCTGGTTGATGGGAATCGCGGGGGCAAGCCCGACGTCTTGGAGGGCGAGGGTTTGCCTCCCGCGATCCGTCGACCGGTTTCCCACATTCTCTTCCCAGGACAACGGGGGATTCCGGCGTGGCAAGGATAGCGGTGTGTTGGGTGCGCGCGTCAAGTGGTGGCGTGCGCACAACAGGGTGTAGGTCGTTCACTCGATCGGTGCACGGTGGTGCGCGATGAGTGGCCGGTGGGTGGACCCGGCTCCGTTCGAGGGTGTTCGGCCTCGGGTGCCGTGGTGGGTGTTGGTGCCGGGTAAGGCGAAGTGGTTGGCCGCACTGGTGTTCCTGGCGTGGCTAGTGGTCATCGGTGTCGTGCGCCTAGTGCTGGTTGTGGGCCGGTATCCGCTGTTCGTGTGGGTTCCGGTGGTCACGGCCTGGTGCTCGTTGAGCTTCGGGGTGTCGACGCTGGTTCTGGTGGTGTTGTCGCTGGTGGCGGCGTTGGTCCTCTGGTTCGGCCTGTACCCGGTGTCCTTCCGGCGGCACTGCTGGTTGCGTGTGTTGACGGAGTGGCGGCGGGCGACGGTGTACGTGCCGCGGTGGCGGTCGGTGATGCGCCTTGCCGAGTTGTCGAAGCGGGACGGAAGGCGCGAGTACCGGCCGCGGTTGGGGCGGGTTCGCTCCGAAGGGTGGCGGGACCGGGTTCGGGTGCGGATGGTGCCGGCGCAATCCCCTGAGGTCTGGGAGTTGCGGCGGGAGGGGTTGGCGCACGCGTTCGGTGCCCGGTCGTGTCGGGTGCGGGTGGTCCGTCCGCGTGTCGTGGAGTTGGACTTCGTGCACTCGGACCCGTTGGCGCGCCCGGTGTCGGTGCCGGCGTTCCCGGACGTGGTGGACCTCAAGCGGGTCACGGTCGGGGTCACCGAGACGGGCAAGCCGTGGCGGTTGCGGTTGCTGGGTTCTCAGGTGCTCGTGGTCGGGGTGCCCGGTGCGGGCAAGGGTTCGGTGTTGTGGTCGCTGGTGTGGCAGCTCGCCCCGTCGGTCCGTGACGGCTTGGTGCGCCTGGTGGGGATCGATCCCAAGGGTGGGATGGAGTTGGGCCAGTGCCCGGACGCGTTCGATCGGGTGGCGTACGACAACGGCGCGGATGCCGTTGCCCTGCTTGAGGAAATCGCCACCGAGGTCAAGGACCGCGCTACCCGCTATCGGGGCGTACGGCGGTTGTGGGCACGCTCCACGGGCGAGCCGTTCACCGTCCTAGTGGTCGATGAGCTGGCGGACCTGATCGCCTACCAGCCGGACAGGCAGCTCCGGGAACGCGCACAGCGCGCGATCCAGACGATCACCTCCCAGGGACGCGCCCCCGGCTACGCGGTCGTCGGCCTCGTGCAGGACCCGCGCAAGGAGGTCGTCTCCTTCCGACACCTGTTCACCACCCGGGTCGCCCTGCGGCTGGACGAACCGGGCCAGGTCGACATGGTCCTGGGCGACGGCGTCCGCCAACGCGGTGCCGCCGCACACGAGATCGGCGAGGACACCCCCGGTGTCGCCTGGACCAAGCAGGACGGCCAGCGCGAACCGGAGCGTGCTCGGGCCTTTCACGTCACCGACGACGACCTGGACACCTTGCGCCGGTACGTGCGGCCGGCGGAGGTCCGGGCGTTCCCGACGTCTCCCGAGGGGGTGGCGGCGTGAGCGGGGGGACGCGGGCGGAGCGGATGCGTCAGCCGATGGCGCTGGACGTGGTCAAGGCCGCCGCCGAGCAGCACGGGGTGTGCGTGCGGCCGTTCACGATGGAGGTGCAGGACCGGGCGACCTTCGAAGTCCGGTACGTGGCGGTGCCCTGTGGCTCCACTGTGGAGAGCGTGTGCGGGCCGTGTGCCAAGAAGGCCAAGGCTTTGCGGATGGCGCAGTGCCGTGAGGGCTGGCACATGACCACCGAACCCGACTTCACCACCGACCCGCCCGGTCGGGACCACACGGACCTGATGACCTACCGGGCCGACCTTGTGCAGGCGTACCGGGAAGCCGTCGACGCGGGCGAGGCCGGCCATGCGGACGAGCTGCGGGACGAGATCCACTCCGTGGACGACGAACTTCGGCAACTCGGCGTCCGGGGCCGTTTCCCCACGCCCGATCTGCCTGACCGGCTTCCGGTGAAGCGGTCCACGAAGCGTCGGCAGGATTCGCCGGACCTGCCCCGGCGGCGGGTGGAGAAGCGCACCCTGGGGCGGGAGTTCGCGGGTGGGTATCGGCCGTCGATGTTCGTCACGCTGACCCTGGACACCTACGGGCGGGTCCGCGACGACGGCACCCCGGTCGACCCGGCCACGTACGACTATCGGCGGGCTGCCCGGGACGCGGTGCACTTCGCCTCGCTGGTGGACCGGTGGTGGCAGAACCTGCGCCGCGTCGTCGGCTGGGACGTCCAGTACTTCGCCACCGTGGAACCCCAGCGTCGGGCGGCGCCACATCTCCACGCCGCGCTCCGCGGCTCGATCCCACACGACACGATCCGCCTGGTCACCGCGGCCACCTACCATCAGGTCTGGTGGCCGGCCCACGACCAGCGCCGATACACCGTCGGACACCCGCCGGTGTGGGACGTCCGCGCGGAGAGCTTCGTAGACCCTGACACCCGGAAACCACTGCCGGCCTGGGCCGATGCCGTCGACCAGGTGGACGAGCCCGCCCACGTCGTGCGCTTCGGACGACAGGTCCACTCCAAGGGCATCCTCGGCGGCTCGCCCGAGGCCAGACGCCACATCGGCTACCTCACCAAGTACCTGACCAAGTCCATCGGCGAAGTGGTCGAACAGACCACCCAACGGCAGCGCGCTCACGCGGACCGACTCGCCGACGAACTCGCCGTCACCCCTTGCTCAGACCGCTGCCCGATCTGGCTCCTCTACGCCGTCCAACCACGCGGGGCGAACTCCCGTACCAACCCCGGCCACTGCAAGGGCCGCGCCCACCGCCGCACCACCCTCGGCCTGCCCGGACGTCGGGTCCTGGTGTCGCGGAAGTGGTCAGGCAAGACGTTGGCCGACCACCGGGCCGACCGGAAGCGGTTCGTCCTCGAAACGCTCAAAGCCGTGGGCGTCGACAAGCCGGAACCGGACACGAGCCAACTCGTCTGGACGAAGATCCAGCCCGGCGACCCCAACGTGCCTCCCCGCGCGCACCTGCTCATGCACGCCATCGCCCAACGCGTCACCTGGAAAGCCGAATACGACCGCGCGTTGCTCGCGGCGACGGCCGGCTTAGTGGACCCGGATGTTTCGGCAACCGCGTCCGCAGCAGCTTGACCAGGTGTACCGGGGGATGACATGGCCGCCAGACCGCGTCGCACAGCCGTCGAAGTGCTGTGGATGCCGAACGACCTCGCTGACTACCTCCGCTTGACGGAGGCGACCTTGAGCCAGTGGCGGCACAAGGGGTACGGGCCTCCCTATTTCCGCGTCGGCAAGCACGTGCGCTACCGCCCCGACGAGGTTCTGAACTGGTTGGCCCGGCAGGAAACCGACCCGAACGCCGCGTGACGGCACCGAAGGGAAGAACGTGGCCGGTCATATCCAAGACCGCTGGATGCGGATCAAACGGGACGACGGAGGAAAGCCGCTGACCGACGAGAAGGGCAAGCGGATCAAGGAACGCGATCCGGAGCGGTGGGGGAAGGGCGACCGCTACAAGGTCCGGTACTACGACCCCGACGGCAACGAGATGTCGGAGTCGTTCCCCGATCGGCAACTCCGCAAAGCTCAGGCATTTCTGACCAAGATGCAGCACGACGTGTTGGCGGGCGTCTTCATCGACGCGAACGCCGGGAAGGTCAACTTCAAGACGTACGCGGAGAGTTGGCTACAGGGTCAGTCGCAGGACGCGGCCACCCGGCAGACGCTGCGCAGTCGGCTCCGGAGTCAGCTCTACCCGTTCTTCGAGAAGCGGAACATCGGCTCGGTCAACGCGGAATCGGTGCGGGATTGGCTGGCCTGGCTGCGGGGGCGGAACCTGGAGGTGTCGACGCAGGCCGTGTACTTCGACACCCTGTCCTCGATCCTGAGCGCCGCGGTGGAGGACAAGAAGATCCGCGTCAACCCCTGCAAGGCGCAGAGCGTCAAGAAGCCCAAGCCCGCGGTGCGGAAGGTCGTGCCGTGGCCCGAATCCCGGCTCAGAGCGGTGCAGCTCGCGCTACCGCCGAGATTCGCGCCCACGGCGGAACTGGGGGCGGGCTGTGGGCTGCGGCAGGGCGAAATCCTGGGCTTCTCGCTGGACGACGTGAACCGCGACGAGATGCTGATCAACGTCACCCGGCAGATCCGGGTCATCGGTGGCGAACTCGTGTTCGCCCCGCCCAAGGGTGGCAAGACGCGGGTGGTTCCGCTGGCCGTGGGAGTCCTGGAAAGGCTCGACCACTACGCGGAGAACTTCGAGCCGGTCGTGGTGACCCTGCCGTGGCTGGAGCCGTCCGGGCGGGAGGTCACGGTGGCGCTGCTGATGGTCGGCAACGCCGGTCGGCCGTACTCCGGGAGCGCGCTCAACGAGGTGGTGTGGAAGCCGGCCTTCAAGCGGGCCGGCCTCGCCTACACGACGAAGGGCGACGGTATGCACGCCCTGCGCCACCTCTACGCCTCGATGCTGCTCGGCCGGGACGTGTCGATCAAGGAACTGGCGGAGTACCCGGGGCACTCCGACCCGGGGTTCACGCTGCGGACGTACACCCGTCTCCTGCCGTCGAGCCGTGCTCGCGCGCGCAAGGCAGTCGATCAGGTGTACGTCCGCAGCGGACAGGGGAACCCCGGACGGCCCGACGACGGCCCAGCAAGATCCACCGTCAGGCTTTTTGCAGGTCAGCCGGTGAAGCCCTTGAAGATGTTCGTGAACTCGTAGGTCGACTGCGAAATGCTGCTGCACGTCGCCGAGATGCCGCCGCCCGGGCAGCCGCCGTTGTCGCGGCCGGCCGACCAGAAGCCCAGCAGGCCGATGTGGTTCGTGTTCGCCCACGAGACCAGTTTCTGGGCGTGGGCCTGGGTGAAGATCTTGCCGTTGTAGTTGCGGCCGATCATCGGGGTCACGCCCAGCATCTTGCGCAGGTCCGCGTCCGACTTGGCGGGCCAGATCTGCTTCAGCTGGCCGAGCGAGGCCTGTGCCGCGGCGATCACCGCGTCACCCCAGTCCGAACGGGACGAGCCGAACTCCATGGTCATCGGGTTGACCAGGACGTTGAGGCCCTTCGACGCCGCGTTCTGGAGGATCTGCACCGAGTACGGGTCCATGCCGTAGTCGTCGCCCTGGACGCGCATCGTGTAGCTGATCGCCGTGCCGCGCTCGTCCTGGAGCTTCTTCAGCGCCGTGTTGACCACGTCGTGCGGGATCGACGCCTCGACGTCGACGTCCAGGTGGTTGCTGCCCACCGCGTCGAGGATCTTCTTGTAGGCGCCCGCGAGCGCGTCCGCCGAGGAGCAGGTGTACTCCAGGTACGGGCCCGCCGCGCCGCCGGTGGCCACCACGACGTCGCCGCCGAGTGCCTTCAACGCCTTGACGTCGTTGATGATCCGGCTGTCGTTCAACGGGATCGTGCCGCCCCACGAGGGGTTGCAGCCGCTGCTGTCGGCCAGCGCGAACGCCAGGGTGAACACCTTCTGGCCGGTCGCCTTCGCGATCGACTCCAACGACGGCGTGGGCATCGTGATGTCCACGTACGGCGCCGACTTCAGACTTCCCGGCAGGGGCGGGTTCGACGTGGTCGTCGTCGTCGTCGTCGTGGTCGTGGTCGTGGTGCTGGTCAACGTCGGCATGGTCGACGACGGGGGAGTGGTCGTCGTCGTGCTCCGCGTCGTCGTGGTGGTCGTCGTGGACGGGGACCCGGCGCAAGGCGCGCCGTTGAGCTTGCAGTTCGTCGGCACGCCCGAGCCGTTCACCAGGAAGCCGAACGAGGCCGACGCGCCGGACGCGACGGAGCCGTTGTACTCCCGGTTGGTGAAGGCGTGGTGCGAGCCGCTGCTCACGAGGGTGGCGTCCCAGTAGGACCCCGGGGTGCTGCCCGAGGGCAGGTCGAACTCCACCTTCCAGCCGGACAGCGCGCTGCCGCCCGAGTTGACGGTGAACTTGCCCTGGTAACCAGAGCCCCAGTTCGAGTCCTGGGTGAACACGGCGGTCGGGGAGGCCGCGGCGCCGGCAGGGGCGACCAGCAGCAGACCCGCTCCGACGGTCGCGGCGACGGCCACCGCCGCCGCGCCGAAGAACTTGGATTTCATGGCACTCGCTCCCACGTGACAGGGGTATGGGAGTGGTGCGGGGACGTGGGGCGCGGCACGCCCCCACACCACGTACGCAGCGGTGCCCGCAACTGTCAGCACCGACAAGGTGACGGTAGGTGGCCTAGACCACCGCGTCAATGGGTCTAGACCTTTTCGCTCGCCGCGGCCGGTTCGCGCGGGGTGGGAGACTGGTCCGCGTGGATGTCAAACCCCGGCCGCGCGCGCCCTGGTCGCCCGGCGTCGCGACCGCCGTCGGCTCGCTGCCCGGAACCGACCCGCTCGAAGCCGCCCGCGTCGTGCTCGGCGAGCTGCCCACCCTCCCCCACCTGCCCGAACTCCCCGCGCGCGGCGTCGGGGCGGACATGATCGGCCGGACCGCCGGGCTGCTCGTGGACATCCCCGTCGAGGTCGTCCCGTCGGGTTACCGGACCGCCGCGCACCCCGGTCGCGACCACCGCCGCGCGGTCGACCTGCTCCGCCGCGACCTCGACGCGTTGGACGAGGCGTTGGCCGACACCCGGCCCGAGGTGCTCAAGGTCCAGGCCGTCGGACCGTGGACGCTCGCCGCGAGCCTCGAGCTGCCGCGCGGCCACCGGGTGATGACCGACCGCGGCGCGCTGCGCGAGTTGGCGGAATCGCTCACCGAAGGGCTGAAGATCCACCTCGCCGAGGTGGCCCGGCGCACCGGCGCGCGGATCGTCCTCCAACTGGACGAGCCCGCCCTGCCCGCGGTGCTGCGCGGTCTGCTGCCGACGCCGTCCAAGCTGGGCACGGTCGCCGCGGTGCCCGAGCCCGAGGCGGTGTCGTTGCTCAGGGGGGTGGTCGAGCAGTTCGAGGACGTGGTGATCCACTGCTGCGCGCCGAACCCGCCGATCTCGTTGCTGCGCGGGACGGGCGCGGCCGCGGTGGCGTTCGACCTGACGATCGTGGACGGCAAGGGCACGTGGGACGAGATCGGGGAGGCGTGGGAGGAGCGGACGACGCTGTTCCTCGGCCTCGTGCCGAGCACCGAACCGGCCACCCCGCCGACCCTGAAGGCGGCCGCGACACCGGCGTTGACGCTGGTGGACCGGCTGGGCTTCCCGCGCGAAACCCTGGCGACGCTGGCCGTGCCGACGCCGACGTGCGGCCTGGCGGGCGCGGGTCGCGGCTGGGTCCGGCAGGCCCTGTCGCTCACCGGCGACCTGGCCGAGGCGTTCGCCGAACCGCCCGAGAGCTGGTGACCTACAGCTCCTCGAACGGCCTCGCGTAGCGGAACGGCCCCGCGAGGCCGGGGCGCCACGCGGTCAGCGCGCGGGCCTGGAAGTGCGGCGCCCACTCGGCGACCGGCGGCGTGATCCCGAGGTCCGCCGCCGGCCCGAAGCCGAAGCGCGAGTAGTACGCCGGGTTGCCCAGCAGCACGACCACCGGCTCGTCCAGCGCGTCCGCCGCGCCCAGCACCGCGTGCGCCAGGGCCGACCCGACCCCGGCCCGCTGGTGGTCCGGCCGCACGCTCAACGGGCCGAGCCCCACCCCGATCGAGGCACGCGTGCACACCACGTGCCCGACGACCTCGCCGTCGACCTCGGCCACCAGCGACAGCGCCGGGATCCACCCCGGGTCCGTCCGCAGCGCGTCCACCAGCCCGGCCTCACCACCCGGCCGGGCGGCGAAGGCGGCCTCGGTCACGGCCCGGATGACGTCGACATCGGCGGTCGTCTCGCGTCGGATCAGCACGGACGAGGAGCCTACGGCTCGAGCAGCCGCACGCCCGCGGGCATTTCCGCGCCGCGCAGGTACCCGGTCAGCACGCCGCGGAACGCCCGCGCGGCCGACGTCGGCGCCACGTCCGTGCGGTGCGCCAACGCGATCGTGCGCGAGGTGCTCGGCGTCAGCGGCGTGCCGTGCAACGACCGGGCGGCCAGCACCGTGCTGGGCACGATCGCCACGCCCAGCCCCACCTCCACGAACCGCAGCACCGCGTCCATCTCGCCGCCCTCCACCGCGAACACCGGCTCGAACCCGGCCCGCCGGCACACCGCCAGCGTCGTCTCGCGCAGGTCGTAGCCGGACCGGAACATCACCAGCGGGTGCTCGCGCAGGTCGGTCACCCGCATCCGGGACACGCCGAGCGGCTCCGCCGACGCGACCACCAGCTCCTCCCGCAGCACGGGCGCCACGGTCAGCGCCCGCTGCGCGTCCGCCGTCGACTCGATCACCAGCGCCAGGTCGAGCTCACCGGCCTCCAGCGCGCCGACCAGGTCCCGCGACCCGCCCTCGGTCACCACCACCCGGATGCCCGGGTACGCGTCGTGGTAGCGCTTGATCACGTCGGCGAAGATGCTGCCGCACAGGCTCGGCGTCGCACCCACCCGCACCCGACCCCGCCGCAGCCCCACCAGCTCGGCCACCTCCAGCCGCGCGGTGTCCACATCGGACAGGATCCGGCCGGCGACCGGCAGCAGCGCCTCGCCCGCCGGGGTCAGCGCGACGTTCCCGCGCGCCCGGCTGAACAGGTCCGCGCCCAGTTCCCGCTCCAGCGCGTGGATCTGCTTGGACAGTGAGGGCTGCGCCACACGCATCTCCTCCGCGGCCCGGGTGAAGTGCCGCGTCCTGGCCACTGCCAGGAAGTACGCGAGCTGCTGGAGCGTCATAGTCCCAGACTATCGTCGGGCAGCCCACGATGTATTGGACGACTTGACGAGTGCGTTCCTACCGTCGACAGCCGTGGACACGATTCGCTTGTACCGCAGCACGATCGGCAAGAAGGCCGTCATGGCGGTCACCGGTGGCGTGCTGCTCCTGTACGTGGTCGCGCACATGGTCGGCAACCTGTCGATCTTCACCGGCGGCCTGGACGACTACGGCCGGTGGCTGCGCGCCGTCGGGGTGGTCTGGCCGGTGCGGATCGGCCTCCTGGCGGCCGTGGCACTGCACTTCGCCGCCGCCTACCAGCTGACCGCCCGCTCCCGGAAGGCGCGCGGCCGGTACGCGCACCGGCGCCCGGTCCAGGGCGGCTACGCGGCGCGCACGATGCGCTGGGGCGGCGTGATCATCGGGTTGTTCGTGGTCTACCACCTGCTCGACCTGACCGCCGGGTACCTCAACCCGCACGGCGTCGAGGGCGAGATCCACGCCAACGTCGTCGCCGACTTCCGGCACTGGTACGTGGTGCTGGCCTACGCGATCGCCGTGCTGGCACTGGGTTTCCACCTCCGCCACGGGGTGTGGAGCGCGGCGCAGACCCTCGGCGTGACGACGTCGAGGGTGCTCGGCCTCACCGTCGCGATCGTGGTGTGCGGCGGTTTCCTTTCCGTTCCCTTCGCCGTAGTCACCGGAGTGGTGAGCTGACATGTACACCCAGGGCGACCCGATCGCCGACCACCGCACCCCGTCCGGACCGATCGAGAGCCGGTGGGACCGCCGGAGGTTCTCCGCCCGCCTGGTCAACCCGGCCAACCGCCGCAACCGGCACGTGATCGTCGTCGGCACGGGCCTGGCCGGTGGCAGCGCCGCCGCGACGCTGGCCGAGCTCGGCTACCGCGTCACGTCGTTCTGCCACCAGGACAGCCCGCGCCGCGCGCACTCGATCGCCGCGCAGGGCGGCATCAACGCGGCCAAGAACTACCGCAACGACGGCGACAGCGTGCACCGGCTGTTCTACGACACGGTGAAGGGCGGCGACTTCCGCTCCCGCGAGTCGAACGTGCACCGGCTGGCCCGGATCAGCGTGGAGATCATCGACCAGTGCGTGGCGCAGGGCGTGCCGTTCGCCCGCGAGTACGGCGGCCTGCTGGACACCCGTTCCTTCGGCGGGGCGCAGGTTTCCCGCACGTTCTACGCCCGCGGCCAGACGGGGCAGCAACTCCTCCTGGGCGCCTACCAGGCGCTGTCCCGGCAGATCGGTGCCGGCCGGGTGGAGATGCACCCCCGCACCGAGATGCTGGACCTGGTCGTGGTCGACGGCCGGGCGCGCGGCGTCGTGGTGCGGTCGCTGGTCACCGGCGAGGTGACGACGCACTTCGCGGACGCGGTCGTGCTCGCGACCGGCGGCTACGGCAACGTGTTCCACCTGTCCACCAACGCCAAGGGCTGCAACGCCACCGCGATCTGGCGGGCGCACCGGCGCGGCGCGCTGTTCGCGAACCCGTGCTTCACCCAGATCCACCCGACCTGCATCCCGATCAGCGGCGACCACCAGTCCAAGCTCACGCTGATGAGCGAGTCGCTGCGCAACGACGGCCGGGTGTGGGTGCCGCGCGACCCGCGCGACAGCCGGTCGCCCGACGCGATCCCGGAACCCGACCGGGACTACTTCCTCGAGCGGATGTACCCGAGCTTCGGCAACCTCGTGCCGCGCGACATCGCCTCCCGCGCCGCGAAGAACATCTCCGACGAGAAGCGCGGCGTGTACCTGGACTTCGCCGACGCGCTCGCCCGGCTGGGCCGCGGCGTCGTGGAAGCCCGCTACGGCAACCTGTTCGAGATGTACGAGCGCATCACCGGCGAGGACCCCTACCGGGTGCCGATGCGCATCTACCCCGCCGTGCACTACACGATGGGCGGGCTGTGGGTGGACTACGACCTGCACAGCACGATCCCCGGGCTGTTCGTGATCGGGGAGGCCAACTTCTCCGACCACGGCGCGAACCGGCTCGGCGCCAGCGCGTTGATGCAGGGCCTGGCCGACGGGTACTTCGTGCTGCCCGGTGTGATCGGCGACTACCTGGCCGACGCGCCGTTCGGCGGCCTGACGCCGGACCACCCGCAGGTCGCCGACACGGTGTCCGAGGTGCGGGGCCGGATCAAGACCCTGCTCGCGGTGGACGGCGACCGGACCGTCGAGTCGTTCCACCGCGAACTCGGCAGGCTGATGTGGGACGAGTGCGGCATGGAGCGCTCGGGGCCGGGGCTGCGCAAGGCGTTGGCCCGGATCCCGGAGCTGCGCGAGGAGTTCTGGCGGCGGGTGCGCGTGCCGGGACGCGGGCACGAGCTGAACCAGGAGTTGGAGAAGGCGGGCCGGGTGGCCGACTTCTTCGAGCTGGCCGAGCTGATGTGCGTCGACGCGCTGCACCGCGAGGAGTCGTGCGGCGGGCACTTCCGCACGGAGAGCCGGACGCCGGAGGGCGAGGCGGTGCGCGACGACGACCGGTTCTCCTACGTCGCCGCGTGGGGCTGGACCGGCGTCGGGCAGCCGCCCGTGCTGCACAAGGAGGACCTGGTCTTCGAGCACGTCCGACCGAGCACCCGGAGCTACGCGTGAAACTCACCCTGCGGATCTGGCGGCAGCACGACGACGACGGCCGGCTGGTGGACTACGAGGTCGACGGGTTGTCCGCGGACATGTCGTTCCTGGAGGCGCTGGACGTGCTGAACGAGCGGCTGGTGCTCGCGGGCGACGAGCCGGTGGCGTTCGACCACGACTGCCGCGAGGGCATCTGCGGCGCGTGCGGCGTGATGATCAACGGTGTCGCGCACGGGCCGGAGAAGGCGACCACCGCGTGCCAGTTGCACCTGCGGCACTTCCGCGACGGCGACGTGCTGACCGTGGAACCGTGGCGCGCGCAGCCGTTCCCGGTGGTGCGGGACCTGGTGGTGGACCGCTCCGCGCTGGACCGGATCGTGCGCGCCGGCGGGTACGTGAGCGTGTCGACGGGCAGCGCGCCGGACGCGCACGCCCTGCCGGTGCCCAAACCCGACGCGGACACCGCGTTCGAGGCGGCGGCGTGCATCGGGTGCGGCGCGTGCGTCGCGGCGTGCCCCAACGGGTCCGCGATGCTGTTCACGGCGGCGAAGACGACGCACCTCGGCGTGCTGCCGCAGGGGCAGCCCGAGCGGTACTCGCGGGCGCGGGACATGGTCGCCGAGCACGACGCGCTGGGATTCGGCGGCTGCACCAACGCGGGGGAGTGCACCTCGGTGTGCCCCAAGGGGATCCCGCTCACCACCATCGCCCGGCTGAACGGGGACCTGTTGCGCGCTCACACCACGCGCAGCGCCAGGTAGCCGAGCCCGACCACCAGCACCGTCGACAGGAACCCGAGGAGCAGCGCGCGCGGTCCGGTCCGCAGCAGCACCGCGGGCCGGACCGCCGTGCCCAGCCCGAACAGCGCCGCCGCCGGCAGCACCGTCGTCACCACCCCGACCACGTCCAGCACGCCGGCCGGCACCCACCCGGTCGACCGGACCGCCACCATCGCCAGGAACCCCAGCAGGAACGCGGGCGGCGCGGTCCTCTTCCGGCCCACCAGCGCCACCACGGGCGCGAGCAGCGCGACCCTGGTCAGCTTCACCGCCATCGCGGTCGCGAGCCCGGCGGGCCCGGCCGCGGCCGCGACCTGCGCCACCTCGTGCGTGCTCAACCCGATCCACTCCGGCGACGCGCCCAGCAGCGGCAGCGCGATCATGGTGAGCGTGCCGTAGAGGGTGACCAGCGCGACGCCGGTGGCCACGTGCTCGTCGTCGCGGTCGACCACGCCCTCCACCGCGGCGATCGCGGACGCGCCGCAGATCGCGAAACCACCGGCCACCAACAGGGTCAGCCCGCGCGGCAGGCCGAGCCTGCCGCCGAGCCAGACGGTGCCGGCGAACGTGCCGCCGACCGTGACCGCGGCCGCGAGCAGCACGCCCGGGCCGAGGTCCACCAGTTGCCCGAGCGAAAGCCGCAACCCCAGCAGCACCACCCCGAGCCGCAGCAACACCCGGGTCGCCGCCGAGAGGTCCGGCAACCACGACCCCGCGAGCACACCCGCCACCAACGCTCCGATCACCACGGCACCGAGTCTTCGTCGGCACGGCGCGTCCCGGTAGGCGGAGGTGCGCTCTGGGGTCATACCCTGGGCCTATGACCCCGGACCTCGAATCGCTGCGCCTGCTGGTGCTGGTCGGAGAGCTGGGCAGCGTGGGTCGGGCGGCGCGCCGGTTGGGCGTCGCGCAGCCGTCGGCGAGCAAGCGGCTGTCCACACTGGAGCGCCGGCTCGGGCTCGTGCTCGTGGACCGCGGCCGGCGCGGCTCGGCGCTGACCCCGTCCGGCGTCGTGGTCACCGAGCACGCGCGCCGGGTGCTGGGCGAGGTCGACGGCCTGGTCGCGGCGGCGCGGGCGTTGCGCTCCGACCGGGACGCGGCGCTGCGGGTCGCGGCCAGCATGACGGTGGCCGAGCACCTGGCGCCGTCGTGGATCGGCGAACTGCGCCGCGCCGACCCGGACCTGCGGGTGGGGCTGCGGGTGACGAACTCGGCCACGGTCGCCGAACTGGTCCGGGACGGCGCGGTGGACCTCGGGTTCGTGGAGGCGCCCGGCCCGCTGACCGGGTTGTCCTCGCGCCGGGTCGCGGTCGACCGGCTGGCCGTCGTGGTCGCGCCCGACCACCCGTGGACCCGTCGCAAGCGGCCCGTGACCCCCGCCGAACTCGCCGCCACGCCGCTCGTGGTGCGCGAACCCGGGTCGGGCACCCGGGACACCCTGGACCACGCGCTTCCGGGCTGCGCCGTGGCGCTGGAGCTGGGTTCCACCACGGCCGTGCGCGGCGCGGTGGTGGCCGGCGTCGGTCCGGCCGCGCTGAGCGTGCTGGCCGTGTCGGTGGACCTGGCCGAGGGCCGGCTCGTGGAGGTGCCGGTGGCGCTGGACCTCGGGCGCGTGCTGCGCGCCGTGTGGCCCGCCGGGCGCCGGCTCGTCGGTCCGGCCGCCACCCTGCTCGCGCTCGCGCTGCGGCGGTCCGGAACGCCACGTCGGCGCGCGCCGTCCGTAGTTCAATGAGGGCATGAGCTGGTTCCGCCGACCTCAGCCGGCACCTGTCGCCGGGCACCTGCCCAACCCCGCCGAGGCGGCCGAGGCGTTCTGGCGGCGGTGGCACGACCTCCTGCCGGTGGTGAGCGCCGCGCTCGGCGACCGCGAGCCGCAGCGGGTGGAGAACGAGCTGTGCGAACTGGTCGCGGGCGTGCACCCGGACCTGCACTTCGCGCTCGAACGCGGCCACCGGGCCATCTACGCGTTCGTGCTGAGCGGCCAGGAGGACCCGCGGCTGCGCCCCTACACCGACGCCTGGATCGCCGCCGCGCCCGCCGAGGACATGATCTGGGAGTACCACGACTCGGTGCCGCCGGTGCCCGACCCGACGCTGGTGACGGTCAACCTCGGGCCGCGCCGGATCGCGCTGGCCGACGTGCGGCTGGCCGTCGTGGTGGACGACGGGTTGGTCGACGTGGCGGTGTTCCACCCCGGTTTCGCGGCGCTGGACGACGCGGCCCGGCGGACCCTGACGTTCCTGCCGCTGGACGTCACCCTCGGTGAGCGGGTGGCCGCCGAACGGCTGGGCCGGGTCGAGACCGCGGCCGCGGAGCCGTCCGGCGCGATCGGTCTGCTGGAGTTCCGCGAACTGGTGCTGGGCCTGACCGAGGATCCCTCCTGAAATTGTCGTACCCCCTGGTTACGCTCCACCCGTGACCAGCAACGACCAGTCCGGCACCCCGGTATCCGTCGAGGACGTGCCCGCCACCGCGCGGGAGGAGCACGCGGCCCTCGCGGAGGTGGTGCGCGGGCACCAGTTCCGGTATTACGTCCTCGACTCGCCGACGGTGAGTGACGGCGAGTTCGACGCGCTGCTGCGCCGGTTGGAGGAGCTGGAGGCCGCGCACCCCGCGCTGGCCACGCCCGACTCGCCGACCCAGCTGGTCGGCGGCACGTTCTCCACCGAGTTCCAGGCGGTCGACCACCTGGAGCGGATGCTCAGCCTGGACAACGCGTTCACCCGGGACGGGCTGCACGCGTGGGTCGAGCGGGTGGAGAAGGAGGTCGGCGAGGGCGCGCACTACCTGTGCGAGCTCAAGATCGACGGCCTGGCGATCAACCTGCTGTACCGGGATGGTCGGCTGGTCCGGGCCCTGACCAGGGGCGACGGGCGCACCGGCGAGGACGTGACGCTGAACGTGCGCACCCTGGGCGACGTGCCCGAGGTGCTCACCGGCACCGAGGAGTACCCCGTCCCCGCGCTGGTCGAGGTGCGCGGCGAGGTGTTCTTCGCGGTCGAGGACTTCCTGGAGCTCAACGCCCGGCTGGTCGAGGAGGGCAAGCCGCCGTTCGCGAACCCGCGCAACACGGCGGCCGGGTCGTTGCGGCAGAAGGACCCCAAGGTCACCGCGTCCCGGCGGCTGCGGATGATCTGCCACGGCCTCGGCCGGCGCGAGGGGTTCGAGCTGGTCCGCCAGTCCGAGGCGTACGAGGCGCTGCGCGCGTGGGGGCTGCCCGTGTCGGCGCACACGGTGGTGCTGTCGAGCTTCGACGAGGTGTGGCGGCACGTCGAGCACTGGGGCGGGCACCGGCACGACGCGGCGCACGAGATCGACGGCGTGGTGATCAAGGTGGACGAGGTGTCCGCGCAGCGCAGGCTGGGCAGCACCTCGCGCGCGCCCCGGTGGGCCATGGCGTTCAAGTACCCGCCCGAGGAGGCGACGACGACGTTGCTGGACATCAAGGTCCAGGTCGGTCGCACCGGTCGGGTGACGCCGTACGCGGTGATGGAGCCGGTGAAGGTGGCCGGGTCGACGGTGGCGCGGGCGACGCTGCACAACGCGTCCGAGGTCAAGCGCAAGGGCGTGTGGATCGGCGACCGCATCGTGATCCGCAAGGCGGGCGACGTGATCCCCGAGGTGCTGGGTCCGGTGGTCGACGTGCGGCCGGCCGACGCGCGCGAGTTCGAGATGCCGTCGACGTGCCCGGAGTGCGGCCATCAGCTGCGGCCGATGAAGGAGGGCGACGTCGACATCCGCTGCCCGAACGCGGCGGCGTGCCCCGGTCAGCTGCGGGAACGCCTGGCGTACCTGGGTTCGCGGTCGGCGCTGGACATCGAGGTGCTGGGCTACGAGGCGGCGGCGGCGCTGGTCGAGGCGTCGTCGTACGGCGACGAGGGCGACCTGTTCGCGCTGGACGCGGCGGCGCTGCTCGAGGTCGAGCTGTTCCGCACCCAGGCCGGCGAGCCGACCGCGAACGCGGTGAAGCTGCTGGAGAACCTGGAGGCGGTGAAGCAGCGTCCACTGTGGAGGGTCCTGGTCGCGCTGTCGATCCGGCACGTGGGCCCGACGGCGGCCCGCGCGCTGGCCCGCGAGTTCGGCTCGATGGAGGCCGTTCGCACCGCGTCGGAGGAGGTCCTGGCCTCGGCGGAGGGCGTCGGCCCGACCATCGCGGCGGCGGTCGTGGAGTGGGCGGCCACCCCGTGGCGGCAACGGGTCGTGGAGAAGTGGGCGGCGGCGGGCGTCCGCATGGTGGACGAGCGCGACACCACCGTCGCCCGCACCCTGGAGGGCTTGTCGATCGTGGTCACCGGCTCCCTGCCGGGCTTCTCCCGCGACGAGGCCAAGGAGGCCATCCTCTCCCGGGGCGGCAAGGCCGCGGGCGCCGTCTCGAAGAAGACCGCCTTCGTCGTGGTCGGCGAAGCACCGGGGAGCAAGGCGGACAAGGCGATCCAACTCAAGGTCCCGGTCCTGGACGAACCGGGCTTCCGCGTCCTGCTCACCGAAGGCCCCGAAGCCGCCACCGCCGTGGCCACCATCGGCGACCCCAACGCCCCGGACCCGGACCCGACCCCCGACGACGCCTCGGCCGACAAGCCACCCACCACCCGCACACCCCGGTCCCGCAAGCCGAAGCAACCCCCGGCCGCCGACCCCTCTCCGGCCGAACCCGCCCCCACGACGCCCCCGGAGGTCGAGCCGGAGCCGTCGACCACCCCCGAGGAGGCTCCCGCGACCCCGTAACCCCCACCGCGCGGAAAACCCGCCCGGGCACCGCGCCACACCCACAACGGTCGAGCCTGCGAGCCATCCCAGCCCACAACGGGGAGTGCGGACTGGCCTCGCCCGGACGCCCAGGCCTGCCAAGCAGGTACGCCGCGCCTCGACTTCGGTGACGTGCCGAGCCTGTGCGCCCATGTCTGCACGCGCGCGCTGCGGCCGAGCCCGGACGCTCAGGCCTGCCAGGCAGGTGCGCCGCGCCTCGACTTCGGTGACGTGCCGAGCCTGTGCGCCCATGTCTGCACGCGCGCGCTGCGGCCGAGCCCGGACGCTCAGGCCCGCCAAGCAGGTAGGCCGCGCCTCGACTTCGGTGACGCGCCGAGCCCGTGCGCTCACGTCCGCACGCACGCTGCCGCCGAGCCCGCGCGCTCGACAGCGGCTCCCACGCGGCTCGCGGCTCGGGCCGGGAGCCGTGGCTGCGGCCGCGCAACCGGCGGGTCCGAGCGGAGGTCTCCGAGCGGGGTGTCCGCGCCGCTCGAGGCTCGGGTCGGTGTGCCCGCGTGGCTTGAGGCTCGGGTTGGTGGTGTGCCCTCGTCGTCGGCGCCCGTGTGTCCACACGGCCGTACCTCGCCGCTGCGCCCGTGAGCCGCTGCCCCTGCGAGCCGGTGTGTCCGCGAGTCCCTGCGTCCGCGTGTTCGCGAGTCCTGCTGCCTGTGCCCGCCGCCTGTGCCTGGTTCCCGCGCCGGGTCGCCGTGGTGGTCGCACTGTCCATTCCGGACTTCCGTCCTACCATCGGGAGCGTGCGCGAACTGGCGCCCGGCGTCCACCAGGTCGACCGGGGATTCGTGAACTCGTACCTCGTGGAGGACGTGCTGGTGGACGGTCGGCGTGACGTCCGCGGCGTGCGGGCGCACGTCCTCACCTGCGCGGGGCACGCGGGGCGGACCACGTTGCCGCGGTGGGCGGGTGTCGGTGAGGACCTCGACGTCACCGGCCACCTCACCGAAGGTGACGAGGTCGGGGGGTTCACCGTGCTCGACGTGCCCGGCCGCTCACCCGGTCACCTCGCGCTGTGGCGGTCCCGCGACGGGGTGTTGATCTGCGGGGACGTGTTCTTCGGCTTCCCCCGGCCCATGCCGCCGCCCCGGCTGCTGACGCCCGACCCCGGGCGCAACCGCGAGTCCATGCGGCGGTTGCTGGCGTTGCGGCCGCGGTTGGTGCTGTTCGGGCACGGGCGGCCGTTGCGGGACGTCCACCGGCTCGAGCACCTGCTCGACCGGTGACCGGCGGGGGCTAGAACCGCTCCACGTAGCGCTTCTGCCACGGTGTCTCGACCGCGCGCCGCCGGTAGTGCGCCCGGGTCCACGCCACCGCCTCACCCGCCGGCACCCCGGCGAGCACCGCCAGGCACGCGATCACCGTCCCGGTCCGCCCGACACCGCCACCGCACGCGACCTCCACCGCCTGCCCGGCCAACGCCCGCGCGTGCAGGTCCTCGATCAACCGCCGCGCCTGCGCCCGGTCCCGCGGCAACCGGAAGTCCGGCCAGTCCAACCACCCGGACTCCCACTCGACCACCGGGCGTTTCCCCAGGTAGAGCCCGTACTCGGGCAACGGCCCCGCGGGCAGTCCGGCCCGCTGCCCCCGTCCCCGGACCCACCCGCCGTCGGGCAACCGCACCGCACCCACCAGTTGCGTCATCCGACCATCCTGCCCCGGCCCGAAACGCCGGAAGCGCGGCCCACCCCGCGAATCCGACCCGAACGACGTCGAGCGCCGCGCCGCCCGGTGTGCTGAGCTGGACCCGTGCTCCAGGCCTGCCTGAACGGCGCCCGCGAGGCCCGTGCCCACCCCGCCCTGCCCGTCTCGCCCCGGCAGCTCGCCGCCGACGCCGCTGCCGTGGCCGAACTCGGGGTGCGGCACCTGCACCTGCACCCGAGGGACGCCGTCGGGCTGGAGGTGCTCGCCGGGCCCGAGGTGGCGACCACCGTCGCGCACGTCCGCGCCGCCGCGCCACAGGTCGAGATCGGCGTGACGACGGCCGCGTGGATCGTCCCGGACCCGCGCCGCCGGGCCGAACTGGTCCGCGGCTGGGCCGGGCTCGCCGCCGGCCGACCCGACGTCGCCTCGGTCAACGTGCACGAGGACGGTTGGCTCGACACGGCCGAGGCGCTGCGCGCGGCGGGCATCGGCGTCGAGCTGGGCGTGTTCCACGAGCGGGCCGCGCGGACGTTGCGCGACACCGGGATCCCGGACGGCACCCGGCGCGTGCTGGCGGAAGTCCAGCCGGGCGAGGGCGTCGACCAGGCGCGGGCGCTGCTGGACCTGCTGGAACCGCTCGGCAAACCGATCCTGCTGCACGGCGAGGACGACAGCGCCTGGCCCGTGCTCCGCCTGGCCCGCACCCTGGGCCTGGACACCAGGATCGGCCTGGAGGACACCCTCCTGACCGAGGACGGCACGCCCGCCACCGGCAATGCCCACCTGGTCGACCTGGCGAGCTGACCCCGACCGCGCCAAGATCGGGCCGAGTCAGGACCCGATCGGGCGGCACGACGGCCGCCGGCCCGAAACGCGTGGCCGCGCTCGGCGACACCCCTGGTCGGTCGACTCGGCCGGGGCAGGCGTGGCTCCGGGCGGACTTGGCCGCGCTATGAGGACACGACCCGCGTGGACGGGGCCGGGCAGGTGTGAGCCCAGCGGCCGGCACTTCTCACCCGGTCGGTGGGGTGGTTCGGCCCGGCGAGGCCGGTGCGTCCGCCCACCGCGTCGCCCGACCGCTCAGTCGGGCAGCACCACGGACACGATGCCCGCCAGGTGCGCCAGCCGGGCGACCTCCGCCGCGCGCCACATCGGGCCGCCCGGACGGCCCACCAGCAGCACCCGGTCCGGCTTGCCCAGCGGGGTCGCGGCGAGTTCGGTGCCCAGTTCGCGCCACGTCTCCGGCACCCAGCCGTCCTCGCCGTCCAGCACGGTTGCCCGGGCGAGCGGCATCCACGGCGGGTCGTCCAGCACCGTTTCCGGCGCCGCCGAGGAGGCGGTCAGGCGGTGGACGCCCGCGGCGTCGTAGGAGAAGACCACCGCCCAGCCCGCGCGGATGATCCGCGGCACGCCCTCGGTGAAGATCGCGAGCCCGCGCGCGGGCTCCTCCGCGACCTCCTCGACCAGTTCCAGCTCGCGGTGCGTGTTCAGCACGCCCGCGTACGGCCGGACCGCGTCCACCTCGACGCCCTCGATGGACTCGGCGGCGGTGATCAGCACGTCCGGCAGCCGGCCCGACGGCAGTTCGACCACCAGGTCGTCGATCGCCACGCCCGGACTGCGCTCCACCACGTCCACGCTGAGTATGTCGGCCCCGATCTCGCCGAGCGCCGTGGCGACCGCGCCCAGGGTTCCGGGGCGGTCCGGGAGCTGGACCCGGATCAGGAAGGACACGGTGCACGCCTCCACGCTGTAGTGATCCACGCTGCGGTGGGGATCCACGCTGTAGTGAACTCGCCGGTCGGTGATTCTCGCAGACGCGGCTACGCTTTCCGACCCACCGGGCGCGTTGCGCGCCGGTGAAATCGCCCGCCCCGGCGCGGCGGGTCGGACAACCCGGTCGGAGCGAGGCCTGACCAGCCCATAGACTCGGTGGGTCCACATCCCGAAAACTCGACCCACGGGGGTTGACGAGGTGCCCAGCATCTCCCGCGACGAGGTCGCGCACCTGGCGAAGCTGGCCAGGCTGGCCGTCACAGACGACGAGCTGGACCTGTTCGCCGGCCAGCTGGACGTGATCCTCCAGTCGGTGGCCCAGGTCGGCGACATCGCCACCGCGGACATCCCGCCCACTTCGCACGCCGTTCCGCTGACCAACGTGTTCCGCGAGGACGTGGTGCGTCCCGGCCTCGGTCAGCAGCAGGCGCTCGCGGGCGCCCCCGCCGCCGAGGACGGACGTTTCCGCGTCCCGCGAATCCTGGGTGAGGAAGCATGACCGCCGACGTCCTCTTCTCCGCGGAGGCGGACCGATGACCGACCTGATCCGCCACAGCGCCGCCGAACTCGCGGCGAAGATCGCCTCGCGCGAGGTGTCCGCCGTCGAGGTCGCGCAGGCCCACCTCGACCGCGTCGAGCAGGTCGACAAGGCGGTCAACGCCTTCCTGCACGTCGACACCGAGGGCGCGCTCGCCGCCGCCCGCCGGGTCGACCGGGACCTCGCCGACGGCAGGCCGGTCGGCCCGCTGGCCGGCGTCCCCTTGGCGCTCAAGGACGTCCTGACCACCGAGGGCGTGCCGACCACCGTCGGCTCGAAGATCCTCGAGGGCTGGAAGCCGCCGTACGACGCGACGGTCACCCGCCGGCTCAAGGAAGCCGGTGTCGTGATCCTCGGCAAGACCAACATGGACGAGTTCGCGATGGGCTCCTCCACCGAGAACTCCGCCTACGGCCCCACCCGCAACCCGTGGGACCTGGAGCGCATCCCGGGCGGCTCGGGCGGCGGCTCGTCCGCGTCGCTCGCCGCGTTCGAGGCGCCGCTGGCGATCGGCACGGACACCGGCGGCTCGATCCGCCAGCCCGGCGCGGTCACCGGTACGGTCGGCGTGAAGCCCACCTACGGCAGCGTGTCCCGGTACGGCCTGGTCGCGTTCTCGTCCTCGCTGGACCAGGCGGGCCCGTGCGCCCGCACGGTGCTGGACGCCGCGCTGCTGCACGAGGTCATCGCGGGCCACGACCCGCTCGACTCGACGTCGATCGACGCGCCGGTGCCCCCGGTCGTGGCGGCGGCGCGCGAGGGCGCGAACGGCGACCTGTCCGGCGTGCGCGTCGGCGTCGTCACGCAGTTCTCCGGCGAGGGCTACCAGCCGGGCGTGCTGCGGTCGTTCGAGGCGGCCGTGGAGCAGCTGCGCCGGCTCGGCGCCGAGGTGGTCGAGGTGTCCTGCCCGAGCTTCGACTACGCGCTGCCCGCGTACTACCTGATCGCGCCGAGCGAGGCGTCGTCCAACCTGGCCCGCTTCGACGCCATGCGGTACGGCATCCGGGTCGGCGACGACGGCACGCGCAGCGCCGAGGAGGTCATGTCGCTGACCCGCGAGGCCGGTTTCGGCCCGGAGGTCAAGCGGCGCATCATGATCGGCACCTACGCGCTCTCGTCGGGCTACTACGACGCGTACTACGGCTCGGCGCAGAAGGTCCGCACGCTGATCACCCGGGACTTCGCGTCGGCGTTCGCGACCGTCGACGTGCTGGTGTCGCCGACCACGCCGACCACGGCGTTCCGGATCGGCGAGCGCACCGGCGACCCGATGGCCATGTACCAGGCCGACCTCTGCACGATCCCGGCCAACCTGGCGGGCAACGCCGCGATGAGCGTCCCGAGTGGACTGTCCGACGAGGACGGCCTGCCGGTGGGGCTCCAGATCATGGCGCCCGCGCTCCAGGACCACCGGATGTACCGGGTGGCGGCGGCCTACGAGGTGGCGCGCGGCCCGTTCGGCTCCGCGCCGGACCCGGTGGTGGCGTGATGCGCAAAGCACGCGGAATCCTCTCGCTGCTGGGCGCGGCCGGCGCCGCCACCAGCGCGTTCTCCACGTTGAAGTCCGCTCGGGGCAAGAACGACAGGCTGGCGCTGGTCAACGCCGCCGCGAGCATCCTGGTGGCGGTCACCGGCGCGGCCCTGGCCGTGCGCGGGCTGCGGAAGGACGGGAAGGCATGACGGCCGTGGCCGATCTCATGGACTACGCCGAGGTGATCGAGCGCTTCGACCCCGTGCTGGGGTTGGAGGTGCACGTCGAGCTGCACACCGCCACCAAGATGTTCTGCGGCTGCGCGAACCTCTTCGGCGGCGAGCCCAACACCAACACCTGCCCGACGTGCCTCGGCCTGCCGGGCGCGCTGCCGGTGGTGAACGGCACCGCGATCGAGTCCGCGATCCGCATCGGCCTGGCGCTGAACTGCTCGATCGCGGAGTGGTGCCGGTTCGCCCGGAAGAACTACTTCTACCCGGACATGCCGAAGAACTTCCAGACGTCGCAGTACGACGAGCCGATCGCGTTCGACGGCTGGCTCGACGTGACGCTGGACGACGGCGAGGTCGTGCGGGTCGAGATCGAGCGCGCGCACATGGAGGAGGACACCGGCAAGTCGCTGCACGTCGGCGGCGCGACCGGGCGCATCCACGGCGCGGAGCACTCGCTGCTCGACTACAACCGGGCGGGCGTGCCGCTGATCGAGATCGTCACCAAGACGATCACCGGCACCGGTGAGCGGGCGCCGGAGGTGGCGCGCGCGTACGTGAGCGCGTTGCGGGACCTGTTGAAGGCGCTGGACGTCTCCGACGTGCGGATGGACCAGGGTTCGCTGCGCTGCGACGCCAACGTGTCGCTGATGGCCAAGGACGCCACCGAGTTCGGCACCCGCACCGAGACCAAGAACGTCAACTCGCTGCGCAGCGTCGAGCGGGCGGTCCGGTTCGAGATGACCCGCCAGGGCGCGGTGCTGGCGGCCGGCGGCTCGATCCTCCAGGAGACGCGGCACTTCGAGGAGGCCACCGGCAGCACGCGGTCCGGCCGGGTCAAGGAGACCGCGGAGGACTACCGGTACTTCCCGGAGCCCGACCTGGTGCCGGTCGCGCCGTCGCGCGAGTGGGTCGAGGAGCTGCGCGGCACGCTCCCCGAGCTGCCGTGGGAGCGGCGCAAGCGGATCCAGGACGACTGGAAGCTCACCGACGCCGAGTTGCGCGACCTGGTGAACGCGGGCGCGGTGGACCTGGTGACCGCGACGGTGGACGCCGGCGCGACGCCGGTCGAGGCGCGGTCCTGGTGGGTGGCCTACCTGACCAAGGAGGCCAACGGCCGCGGCGTGGAACTGGGCGAGCTGGCCATCACGCCCGTCCAGATCGCCAGGGTCGTCGCGCTGGTCAACGCGGGCGAGCTGACCAACAAGCTGGCGCGCGAGGTCGTGACGGGCGTGCTGGAGGGCGAGGGCGAGCCGGAGGCGGTCGTCGAGGCCCGCGGCCTGAAGGTCGTCAACGACGACTCGGCGCTGGAGAAGGCGGTGGACGAGGCGTTGGCCGCCCAGCCCGACGTGGCCGCCAAGATCCGCGACGGCAAGGTCGCGGCGGCGGGTGCCATCGTCGGCGCGGTCATGAAGGCGACCAAGGGCCAGGCGGACGCCAAGAAGGTCCGGGACCTGATCATCGCGCGCTGTTCGTAACGCGATCGCGGGATTGTCCGAGGGGTGGGCCCAACCGGCCCGCCCCTCGTTCGCGTTCCGGGGGTGAAACGGCGCGGCGGGTGCCGGCGATCAATTCCGAGAAGTCGTTCCGGCACGGGTTTCGACCGTGGTCGAAGAGTGACCCGCGGTGTTCGGTGCGACCGTTCGGTGCAATCCTCGATAAGCCGTTGGGATGTGTCGCTTCGGTGCTGGATCAGTATTCCGTGTGACGTAGGTCGCGGCATTCCCTGTATTTGCGGGCCGATAGTTGCCTACATTGTGTTAAGACGATCCGCCGTTCGAGTGGTATCCAGGTGAACTGACCCCTGTCGTTGCTGGTCAGCGGCGTCCAGAATCCGAGACGTGATTGCGCTGCGTAAATTCCTTCCTCACGGGTGCGTCCATCTGTGTCAGGCTTGAGCCGTTCGGAGCGGCGGGGGGCCGCTCGAACGATCATTCCGATGGACCACGGAACGGTTGACCCGAGAGGGTCTCTGTTGTAGGGGAGGACAACACAGATGTCTGTTACCGACGAGAAGAACACCCTCGTTCCCGTCGAACACACCACACCGGTCGAGCCCGCCGAGCACCCCGGCGCGCCCGTCGCGTCCGCCGTGACGACGGCGGAGGGCGTGGACGAGCAGGATGTCCCGGCCGAGCCGGTCGGCCTGCCGACGGAACTGGCGGACCTGCCGAAGACGCCGAAGCCGGCGCACGAGGGTGACGACGACTGGACGATCCAGGACGGGCCGTTCAAGCCCGGTTCCGAGCCCGTCGCGACGAACTGATCGCGAACCCGGCGATCGAGTGGCCGCCGACCGGGCGGTTCCCACCGTCCGGTCGGCAGTGCCGACAGGGTGATTGTGTTTACATATGGACGTGCCAGGCCAACCCAGAGCCGACCGGGTCGGTGCCGTCGACCGGGCGAGGGACCTGCACCGTCGGGGCAAGGCGGCGGCGACCGCCGACCGGCACCCCACCGCCATCCGCCTCCTGCGCCGCGGCCTGACCGTCGCCGAGTCCGCCGCGGACGACGTCTCGGCGCTCGAGGTGCGCGCCCGCATCCTCAGCACCCTCGCGTTCTGCGTCGCGGAGACCTCCAGCCTCGACGACGGCATGGCGATGCTGCTCGACCTCCGCGTGGAACTGGTGGACTTCCCGGATCCCGCGCTGCGCGAGGAACTGCTGAGCCTCGTGGACCACAACCGGGCCGTGCTGCTGTGCCGGGTCGGTCGGGTGGCGGACGGCATCCCGCTGTTCGACTCGGCGGTCGTCCACACCGAACGCGGTCTGGCCAAGCACGTCGGCGACCCGACCGGCCTGGTCGACTGGTTCGTGACGCAGCTGTCCAACCGCGGCAACGCGCACGGCATCGTCGGCAAGCCCGACCTCGCGGTCAAGGACCTCAACCGCGCCATCGAACTGGCCGCCCAGCACGGGCTGCACGCGCGCGTCGGCATCGCCACGCACGCCCTGGGCAACTTCCTCCAGCGCACCGGTGACATGCCCGCGGCACTGCGCCGGTACGAGGAGGCGAACCGGGTCTTCACCCGGCACGAGCCGGGACTCCTGCTGCGGCTCCGGCTGGACCAGGCCGAAGCGATGCTCAGCGTCGGACTCGCCGACGAGGCCGGTCGACACCTGGACGAGGTGCTGCCGGAGATGCGCCGCCAGCGCATCGTGCAGGACCACGCCGAGGCCGAGCTGTTCCGCGGCGCGGCCGCGCTCCTCGAGGGCGAACTGCGCACCGCGCGCCGGATGGCGTCGTCGGCGAACCGCAGGCTGGTCCGCCGGGGCAGTCCGGGCTGGGCCGCCGTCGCCGCGCTGATGGTGGTGCGGGTGGACGTGCAGCGCGCGCTCGACGGCCGGGTGCCCGCGAAGCTGCCGGCCAGGGTGCTCGACCTGTCCGGTCAACTGGCCTCGTTGCGCCTGCGCGACGAGGCGGCGACCGCGCGGATGCTCGCGGTGCGGCTGGAGCTCAAGCGCGGTCGGGTGGACGAGGCCGCCACGCTGCTCGACCTGGTGCCCAAGCCCCGGGCCATCGCGCCCATCGACCACCGGATGCTGCTCCGGCTGTGCCGCGCGGAACTGGCGCTGGCCAGGGGGAACCCGCGCGGCGCGCTCGCCCAGGCCAAGGCCGGGTTGACCGAGCTCGGCCGGATGCGCGACCGGATGGGCGCCGTGGAGCTGGTGTCCGGCACCGCGTTGCACGGCCGGGAGCTGGGCGACCTCGCGGTGCGGGTGATCCTCGACGGCGACGACTCGGCGGCGAACGCGCGGCGGCTGTTCACCTGGCTCGAGCGCACCCGGGCGCAGATGTACCGGTACGACCCCGTCGAGTCCACTGTGGACACCGAGCTGCGGGAGCGGATCGCCGAGGTGCGCAGGCTCAGCCGGGCGCTGATCCGGGCCCGGCTCGACGGCGCGCCGACCTCCAAGCTCGAACTGCGCTACGCGGCGGGTCAGCGGGACGCGATGCGGCTGGGGTGGAGCGCGTCGCCGTGGGGCAAACCGCGGCCGGTCGCGACACCCGAGGACGTCGCGGCCCGGCTGGGCGACCGCGCGCTGGTCAGCTTCGCGCACTCGGCCGACGACCTGGTGGCCGTGGTGATCGTGGCCGGGCGCACGAGGCTCGTCCGGCTCGGTCCGGCCGGGCTCGCCATGGAGGCGGCACGGCGGTTGCACGCCGACCTCAACGCGCTGGCGCCCGACCACCTGCCCGCGCCGCTGGCCCAGGTGATCTCCGCGTCCGCCCGGCGCGAGGCCGAGAAGCTGGACGACGTGCTGCTGCGCCCGCTCGCGCCGCTGGTCGGCGACCGGGAGTTGGTGATCGTGCCGACCGGTGCCCTCTACGTGGTGCCGTGGGCGACGCTGCCGTCCTGCGCGGCCCGGCCGACGGTCGTGGTGCCGTCCGCGACCGCGTGGTTGTCCACGACCCGTGAGGAGCGCGTGCCGACCAACGGGGTGCTGCTGGTGCGCGGGCCCGGGTTGCAGGCCGCGCAGGGCGAGATCGACAGCCTCGCCGGGTACCACGTGGACGCGAAGCTGCTCGGCGTCGGCGACGCGAAGGTCAACGCGGTGCTGGAGGCGTTGGACGGGGTGGAACTGGCGCACATCGCCGCGCACGGCGAGCACGAGCAGGACAACGCGCTGTTCTCCCGGCTGGAACTGGTCGACGGGGCGCTGTTCGCGCACGAGGTCGGGCGGGTGCGCCGACCGCCGCACCGGGTGGTGCTGGCCGCGTGCGAGCTGGCGCTCAACCGCATCCGGCCCGGTGACGAGCCGCTGGGGTTCGCCGGGGCGCTGCTCGCCGCCGGTGCGCGGACGGTGGTGGCGGCGTCGAGCAAGGTGGGCGACGAGCCGTCGGCGGCCGCGATGGCCGAGTTCCACCGCAACCTCGCGGCCGGGGCCTCGCCCGCGGTGGCACTGGCGGCGGCGGTGGCGGTGGATCCGTTGCGGCGGCCGTTCGTCTGCCTCGGGTCGGGTTGAGCCGGGGCGGTCGGTGCCTCGGCCGGCGGGCCGGTGTCGTCGGGTGATGTTGTCCGATGGGCACCGGGTTCGCGCGTGGTCGGGCGGGCGCCTCGTTCGGAGGGCACCGGGCGGTGCGCCGAAACCTAGTCCTTGCTCCCGCCCTGGTTGTCCGGGCGCACGATGATCACCACTCGGTCGTCGCTGGACACCGGGGTGCCGCCGGGGTTCTTGTTCACCGTGCCGACCAGGGCGGTCTTGTCGTCGAGCGCGACCATCGGGCCGAGCCGGCCGAAGGCGTCCTCCTTCTCGAAGGCGGGCTCCGGCTTGCCGGTGAAGCTGCCGTCCGGGTTCATCGGCAGGAACAGGGTGCCCGGGGTGTTCGAGGTCGCGAGCCACACGGTGTCGGTCAGCGACGCGCAGCCCGCGACGCCCGGCTTGTCCGGCCACGACCACGCGGGCGCGGCCAGCGGCTTGCCGGACTCGACGCGGTAGAGCGCGTCGGAGGTCGGGGTCGCGTCGGTGACCCACGTCTTCGAGCCGTCCGCGGCGACGCACAGGCCGCCCGGCGAGTGCAGGCCCGAGGTCAGCACGCGGGAGCCCGCGGTCGGGTTGCCCTTGGCCGGCTGGCCGGAGCCGTCGATCCGGAGCACCTTGCCCGCGAGCGAGGCCGGGTCGGCCGCGTTCGCCGGGTTGCCCGCGTCGCCGGTGGCCACGAGCAGCGCGCCCGACGCGTCGTAGGCCAGCACGCCCCGGTTGCCCGTCGGGCCCTTGGGGATGCCGGTGAGCACCGGCTTCGGCACGTCGCCCGGCGCGAGCCGCATGACCCGGTTGTCGGTGGCGGTCGTGACGTAGACGTAGACCAGCTGGTCCTCGGGGTAGGTCGGCGACAGCGTGAGCCCGGTGAGCCCGCCGTCGGCGGCCGCGTCCACCTCGAACTTCGCGACCTCGACCGGGTCGACGTCCTGGGTGACCTTCAGCAGCCGACCGGTGGTGCGCTCGGTCGCGAGCGCGGTGACCACGCCGGTCGACTGGTTCACGTCGGTCAGCGCCACCCCCGACACCGGGTTCAGGCACGTCGCGATCACGGCCCGGTTGAAGTCCTTACAGCCCTGGGGCGGTGGCACGGAGGTGGGTGTCTGGCCCTGCTGCTGACCCTGGCCCTGACCCGGTGACATCTCGCCCGGCAGCTCCGGTTTCGGGCCCGCCTGGGGGGTGAGCTGGACCTGGGCGCTCCACCCGGCGGGGCCGGGCTGCTCGGGGAAGCTCGCGCAGCCGGCGGCCAGCAGGCCGACGGCGGAGCCGATCAGCACCGCGCGGAGTCGTGACACGAGGACCAAGGTTAGGCGCGCGGCCGTGAACGCGAGGTGAGCAGGTCGTCGAGGGCCTGGTCGACGGTGTCCGCGCGGCGCAGCAGCAGGCGCAGTTCCTCGCGGACCACGGCCGGGTTCTCCAGCGGCAGGAAGTGGGTGTTGGGCAGCAGGCGGACCCTGGCCTGCGGCAGCGCGGCGGTCTGCTCCAGCACGCTCGCCGGGTTCGCCAGGAGGTCGTAGCGGCCGATCAGGACCGTTGTGGGGCACGTCACGCGGTGCGTGGCCGGTCTCGGCGCTTCGCCGAGAGCGAGGGCGAGGGTGAAGTACCAGCGCCAGTCGTGCTTCAGGAACCGCTTCAGGGGTGCGGTCAGGGCGAGGTCGGGCAGCGGCACGCGGTGCAGGACGCCGTCGAGCAGCGGACCGGCGGCGCGCAGGGCCCGCGCGGTCGTGACGCCGAGCAGCCGGCGCAGGTCGGCCGGGACCACCGAGGGCAGGACGCCGGTGAACGAGTCGCCCGGCACGCCCGCGACCAGCAGCAGACCCGCCACCCGTTCGGGGTGTCGGACGGCCAGTTCCACGGCCACCGGGACGCCCATCGACCAGCCCATGACCACACATCGGTGCACCTTGGCGTCGTCCAGGACGGCCAGCGCGTCGGCCACGTGGTCGGACAGGCCGATGCGGGACTCGTCCTCCGGGCGGTCCGAGCCGAGCGTGCCGCGGTGGTGCCAGCTGTGCACCGTGGCCGGCAGGTCCGGCCACGCGGCGGGCACCGCGCCGAGGCCGGGTGAGAGCAGGACGTCGGGCCCGTCGTGACCGGTGCGCCACGCCGTGATCCGCGTGCCGTCCGCGGAGAAGAGGTCGTGCTCGCGCATGGACCCGAGTTTGCCGTATTACGGTGCCCGCGTGACGGTCACGGTGTTGGTTCCGGATGAACTTGGCGTGCGGGTGCTGTCGGAGGTGCCGGGGGTGACGCCGGTGCTGTACTCGGCGGCCGACGCGCTGCCGCCCGAGGCGGAGCGGGCCGAGGTGCTGGTGCCGAAGTTCCTCTACGGCGTCGACCCGCGCGCGTTCCTCGCCCGGTTGCCCGCGTTGCGGCTGGTGCAGCTGATGAGCGCGGGCGCCGAGCGGTTCATCGACGTGGTGCCCGAAGGGGTGATGTTGTCGACGTGCAGGGGAGCGCACGGCGGCAGCACGGCGGAGTGGGCGATCGGGGCGTTGCTGGCGATCTACCGGGACTTCCCGGCGTTCGAGGCCGGGCGGTTGGCCCGGCGGTGGGACTACCACGCGACGGACACCTTGCAGGGCAAGAAGGTGCTGGTGGTCGGCGCGGGCGATCTGGGTGAGCAGTTCGTGCGGCGGCTGACGCCGTTCGACGCGTCGGCCGAGCTGGTCGGGCGGACGGCTCGTGCCGGGGTGCACGGGATGGACGAGCTGCCGGAGTTGCTGGGGCGGTTCGACGCGGTGCTGGTCGTGGTGCCGCTGACCTCGGAGACGGTCGGGATGGTGGACGCCAAGTTCCTGTCCTGCATGAAGGACGGCGCGATCCTGGTCAACGCCGCTCGCGGGCCGGTGGTGGACACGGACGCGTTGGTGGCGGAGTTGGTGGCCGGGCGGTTGCGGGCCGCGTTGGACGTGACCGAGCCGGAGCCGTTGCCCGAGGGGCATCCGTTGTGGGCGGCTCCCGGGTTGTTCCTGACTCCGCATGTGGCCGGGTCTTGCACGGGGCACGCTGAGCGGGCGTATGCGGTGGTGGCTTCCGAGGTGGCTCGGTATGCGCGGGGGGAGTTGCCGGCGAATCTGGTTCGGGGGGAGTACTGAGGGTCCCTTTTGTCGGGTTTGGCGGGTGTATGTAGGCCGTTCGGGTGATACCGGAGGGCGGAACGGACGCTCGCGGATGTCGGCTGAAGCTCCTAACGTGCGGGTTCGTGGCTACCCAAGACGACGGCACCTACCCGGTTGGTGGAGGGGCGCACCACTTCGACGACGGGACTACCTCGTTCGATCGGAAGACGAGTGCGTTCGACACGGCCGGGTACACGCCGATCGAGCAGGTTGACTCCTCCTACGGGAAGGGGGGTGTCGGGGGCTCGTCCGGGCGGGTTCCCTTTCGGTGGACCGGTAGTGCGGATGTCGGGTTGTTCGTGTTGCGGGTCGCGCTGGGTGGGGCGTTTGTCCTGCACGGGTTGCAGAAGGTGTTCGGGATGTTCGGCGGGCCCGGGATCGACGGGTTCGCTCGGACGTTGGAAGGGGTTTTTCGGTTCGACCAGGCTCGGGTGTTGGCCTGGGTGACCGGGGTTGTCGAGCTGGTTGGTGGGGGGTTGTTGGTTCTCGGGTTGTTCACGCCGCCGGCTGCTGCTGCGGTGTTGGCCGTGATGGGTGGGGCTATTTATTTGCGGTGGCGTGGTGGGTTCTTTGCTCCGGATGGGGTGGAGCGGGAGGCTGCGTTTGCCGCCATGGCGTTTGCGGTGTTGTTTGCGGGGCCTGGGCGCGCGGCGTTTGACTATGGGCGGCCGTGGTTTCGGCGGCCGTTGCCGTGGGCGCTTCTTTGTTTGTTCTTCGGGGCTGTTGGGGCGGCGGCGGTTCTGTACTTTCTTCATTGATGTTGTGGGTGGCGGTGGGGTGTGGGGTGCTGTTTAGGGCGTAAAAGCGTCCTCGCCGGACGGGCAGCGCCTCCGGGGGTTAGGGCGTCGTGTTCTCCCCGTATGGCCTGCCGGAGGCAACCACATGCGTCAAGGGGGCA
>NZ_JBFAEO010000038.1:82711-87387 GCF_040642015.1 Actinosynnema sp. NPDC020468 | reverse complement strand
GCGCGTCGCGGGCAGCTCATCAAGAACCACAAGGTGTTCATGGCGGTCGGCCACGACGAGTACTGGTCGAACGAGCAGCGCGCGAACGTCGAGGCCGCGCGCGACGCCGGCGTCCACCTCGCGTTCCTCACCGGCAACGAGATCTTCTGGAAGACCCGGTGGGAGAAGAGCATCGACTCCTCCCAGACCGACTGGCGCACCATCGCCTCCTTCAAGGAGACCAAGGGCACCCAGAACGACGACCTCAACGACTGGACCGGCACGTGGCGCGACCCGCGGCTCAGCCCGCCGCAGGACGGTGGTCGGCCGGAGAACGCCCTGCTGGGCAACATCTTCTCCATCAACGGCCGACGCGACGACTCGCTCCAGGTGCCGTCCGCGTACGGGAAGATGCGGCTGTGGCGGAGCACACCGCTGCAAACGATGCCCGCCACGGCGGCGCCCTACACCTTCCAGCCCGGAACCCTGGGCTACGAGTGGAACACCGTGCCGGACAACGGGTACCAGCCCGCGGGCGTCGGCCAGCTGTCCCGCACCACGGTGACCATGGACGGCCAGTACATCCTGCAAAACCACGGCGACGTCTACGGTTCCGGCACCGCGACGCACGCGATCACCTACTACAAGGCGCCCAGCGGCGCGCTGGTCTTCGGCGCGGGCACCGTGCAGTGGGCCTGGGGCGTCGACGACGAGCACGCGTTCCAGACCAACACGCCCACCTCGGACGTGCGGATCAAGCAGGCCACGATCAACTTCCTGGCCGACATGGGCGTGCAGGCGAGCACGTTGCAATCCGGTCTGGTGCAGACGACCGCGAGCACGGACACGGTGCCGCCGGTCGCCACGTTCACCTCGGTGCCGACGGGTTCGGTGGTGGGCAAGCAGTACACGTTCGGCGGCGCGGTGAACGACCTCGGCGGCGTGGTCACCGGGGTCGAGGTGTCCACCGACGGCGGCGTGCGCTGGCACCCCGCCACCTGGCAGGCGGGCCAGACCGCGTGGACCTACACCTACACGCCGTCCGCGTCCGGCCAGGCGCAGCTGCGGGTGCGCGCGGTGGACGACTCGGCGAACCTGTCCGCGCCGGTGGCCTCGACGCCCGGAGTGAGCGCGCGGGTGTGCCCGTGCAGCCTGTTCACCGCCACCGACGTGCCGAAGGTGCTCGACAGCGCCGACTCCAGCGCGCTCGAGCTCGGCGTGAAGTGGCGGGCCAACACCGACGGCTACGTGCGCGGCGTGAAGTTCTACAAGGGCCCCAACAACACCGGCACGCACACCGGCTCGCTGTGGTCGGCGGCCGGCGCCCGGCTGGCCACCGGCACGTTCGCCGGCGAAACCGCGTCGGGCTGGCAGACGCTGCTGTTCCCGGTGCCGGTGAAGGTCGACGCGGGCACGACCTACGTGGTGTCCTACCTGACGCCCACCGGGCACTTCTCCGCCGACACGGAGTACTTCAGCCGCTCGTCGGCGTACCTGGAACCGCTGACCGGCCTGCAAACCGGCGTCGACGGCAAGAACGGCGTGTTCCGCGGCGGCGCCGGGTTCCCCGACACCAGCTCGCAGGACACGAACTACTGGGTCGACGTGGTGTGGGCGCCCGATCCCGGACCCGACACGCGGGCACCGGAACGCGCGTCCACCATCCCGGCGGCCGGTTCGGCCAGCGTGGGCCTGCGGCCGACGCTGAGCGCGTACTACGACGAGCCGCTCAACCCGTCCTCGCTCCAGTTCACCCTGGCCGGACCCGGCGGCGCGGCGGTGCCCGGCGCGTCCTCGTTGACCGGCAACGGGATGACGGCCCAGTTCACCCCGAACGCGGACCTCGCCTACGGCACCGCCTACACCGCGTCGATCAAGGTGAAGGACGCGGCGGGCAACGAAACCGCCCAGTACAGCTGGACGTTCACCACCGGCGCGCAACGGCCGGCGGCCTGCCCGTGCACGGTGTGGGACGACTTCGCCACGCCGGACGACTCCGACGCGCAGGACAACCAGCCGGTGGAACTGGGCACGAAGGTCCGGTTCAACGGCAAGGGCGAGGTGCGCGGCGTCCGGTTCTTCAAGGGCGTCTCGAACACCGGCACGCACACCGGCGCGCTGTGGTCGTCCACCGGGTTGCTGCTGGCGTCCGGCACGTTCGCGAACGAGACCGCGTCGGGGTGGCAGACGCTGTTGTTCACCACGCCGGTGACGGTGCAGGCGAACACGACCTACGTGGTCTCCTACTACGCGCCGAACGGGCACTACTCGGCGACGCAGCGGTACTTCCTGGCGCAGGGCGCGACCTACGGCGCGACCAGGGCGCTGGCCAACGGCGTCGACGGCGCGAACGGCGTGTTCAAGTACGGCGCGGGCGGCGGGTTCCCGTCGTCGTCCTACAACGGCTCGAACTACTGGGTCGACGTCGTGTACCGCAACGGGTTGAACGGCGACACCACGCCGCCGACGCTCAACGCGCGCACGCCGGCGGTGGACGCGACGAACATCGGGGTGAACACGCCGTTGTCGCTGGTGTTCAGCGAACCGGTCGACCCGGCGTCCACCCAGATCTGGCTGACCGACCCGGGTGGCGCGAAGCTGGCCGGCTCGGTGAGCATGTCCGGCGACCAGAAAACCGTGACGTGGACGCCGAACGGGGCGTTGAAACCGCGGACGAGGTACACCGCGAGCGTGCTGCTGGCGGACGTGAACGGCAACGCGATGCCCTCGGCGGCGACGTGGTCGTTCACCACCTCGACGGTGGCGGCGTGCCCGTGCTCGTTGTTCAGCAAGGCGACCGAGCCGTCGGTGACCTCGGCCGAGGACACCGGGTTGTACGAGCTGGGTGTCCGCTTCAAGGCCAACACCAGCGGCACGGTGACGGCGGTGAAGTTCTACAAGAGCTCGGACAACACGGGCACCCACACCGGGTCGCTGTGGTCGGCCGCCGGCGTGCGGTTGGCGACCGGCACGTTCACCGGTGAAACCGGGTCGGGGTGGCAGACGCTGACGTTCGCCAAACCCGTGGTGGTGACACCGGGTGCGACGTACGTGGCGTCCTACACCGCGCCGAACGGGCACTACGCGATCGACCACGAGTACTTCCAGCGGACCGCGGCCGACTCGCCGCCGTTGTTGGCGGCGCGCAACAGCGAGGACACCCCGAACGGCGTGTTCATGCCGGGCGGCGGGTTCCCGACGTTGAGCTACCAGGGCAACAACTACTGGGTGGACGTGGACTACCAGCCCAGCAGCGACACCACCGCCCCGGTGACCACCGGCCACACCCCGCTGACCGACGCGACCGCCGTCGACCCGTCGGCACCGGTGACCGCGTCGTTCGACGAGCCGGTCGACCTCGGCTACAGCGAGGTCGTGGTGACCGGTCCGCGCGGCACGGCCCTGGCGGGCGCGGTGACCCGGTCGTCGGACCAGCAGACCGTGGTGTGGACCCCGTCCGCGCCGCTCGCGCCGGGGACCCGGTACACGGCGAGCGTGAAGGCGGCGGACGCCGGCGGGAACCTGATGGCGGCACCGGTGACGTGGTCGTTCACGACGGGCGCGGCGGCGTGCCCGTGCTCGGTCTTCAGCCAGGCGTCGGTGCCGGGGACGCCGGCGGTGGCCGAGGGCGGCGGGTACGAGCTGGGGATGCGGTTCAAGCCCACGACGAACGGGTCCGTGACGGGCGTCCGCTTCTACAAGGGCCCGGGCAACACCGGTCAGCACACGGGTTCGGTGTGGTCGTCCACGGGTGGTCTGCTGGCGACCGGGACCTTCGGCGCCGAGTCGGCCGGGGGTTGGCAAACGCTGACCTTCACCTCGCCCCTGGCGGTGACGGCGGGCTCGACGTACGTGGTGTCCTACTTCGCCCCGAACGGCCACTACGCCCTGGACACGTCGTTCTTCGCGGACAACACCACCATCACCACCGGTCCCCTGACCGCCCCCGCCCACTCGGCGGAAGCCGCCAACGGCGTCTTCAACACCGGCGCCGGCTTCCCGAACACCTCGTCGGCGGGCAACAACTACTGGGTGGACGTCCTCTTCACCACCTGACCCCACCCGATCCCACCACCACCCGACCGGGCCGGCGCCTCTCCCAAGGCGCCGGCCCGTTCCCTGTCCCCCTGACCCCACAAGAGAATCGTTGAACAATCCCCACCACCCACAACCCCACAATCCCCTCACCCCGCGCCGGCCGACAGGACGGGCTTGCCGGAACAGGGCGTTGCACCCAAGACAAGTCAGGGCGGCGGGACCAGGTGGCGCAAGTCGCCGAGGCCCGACCGGCAGGCTCGGCGGGCAGTGCGTCCGACGCGCAACAGACGGCGGTGAATGGGCGACGCAATCGGGGGCTGAGCGGGCGGTGGGTGATCGTTGAATGGCGGGATTGTGGACGGGTAGGATTGTTCAACGATCCCCTTGTTCAAAGGTGGGGCAAAGATGCCGCGTGCTCAAGGGAAGCGCGCAAAGCACAGCAGGTGAGTCCGGCCCAATCGGTTCGGCCCAATCGGTTCGGCCCGGCAGGTTCGGCCCGGCAGGTTCGGCCCGGCAGGTTCCGGGCGGCGGGTTCGGGGCGCCGGGTTCGGGGCGCCGGGTTCGGGGCGCCGGGTTCGGGGCGCCGGGTTCGGGGCGCTGGGATCGGGGCGCTGGGTTCCGGGCGGCAGGATCGGGGCAGCGGGATCGGGGCAGCGGGT